>NZ_JQKQ01000036.1:0-42152 GCF_000746135.1 Bacillus sp. UNC322MFChir4.1 | reverse complement strand
GTGGAATACGTCAATGCTTAGTTTTTCAAGTGTTTCTACTGCTTCAACAGGCACAGGATATTTTGGAACGATATTGATGATACTACCAATCATCGTATTCTCGTTCAATCATTCGCCTATGATTTCATCATTTGTTATGAAACAGAGAGCTACCTATGGAATAGAAGCTACTGATGCCAAATGTGCTCAAATACAAAAAGCTTGTTATATCATGACATTCGTTGTTGTTATGTTCTTTGTTTGGAGCAGTACCTTGAGTTTGACTCCAGATGATCTTATAATGGCAAAAAAAGAGAACTTGTCAATCCTATCTTATCTTGCTAATGAGCTGAATTCACCTATAATCACGATTGCAGCTCCTATCATTGCTTTTGTGGCCATAACAAAGTCTTTCCTTGGTCATTATATTGGAGCATATGAAGTAATGCGTGACATGATTATCAAGTCCGGTAAAAAACGCGGAAAAGATTTGGGAGAAAAAACAGTTAAGACAATGATCCTTACGTTTGTTGTATTAACATGCTGGTATGTAGCTTATGCAAATCCAAGTATTCTTGGAATCATTGATGCCCTAAGTGGTCCGTTAGTTGCTGCTATCTTATGTCTATTACCAATGTATGCAATCCGTAAAGTACCAGTACTAGCTAAATATAGAGGGAAAGCGAGCAATGTATTTGTTATTATTATAGGTATACTTACTGTTCTAGCAAGTATTAGATCATTATTCTAATTCACTATTTAAACTAAAGAAATCATAGATAAGATGTAACTACTCAGCCACTTTATGAAAAAAAGGCGGAAAAGCATTTTTTTAAATGGGCGTGAGGGACTGGCCGTGCATAGAAGCGGTCAGGGCCTATTTCTGCCACGTGCAACGTTTGAAAACAAAGAAATGCAGCAAGGCGCATTACCATTTTTATCCCGCTATTCGTGGGCAGTAATACTCCCGCCTCAAAATTCAGCGGAAGCAAAGAAGTTAGGCGGGAGATAAACTGCCCGTAAAAGCTCGATTGGTTCAACTAATAATCAGTGGGGGGATGAAGAAAACCCCCACTGATTAAAGTTTCACTTTATCTTCATGGCAGCAATCTATGCGCTGAAAAGTGATAGGTAATAAGTGATGTATGGCTGATTAATTACGATAAAATATATCTGTTTTTGGACAAACTTCTCACCTTGGGGAGTTTGTCCTTTTTGATTATATGCATAACTTCTATTCCAGCAAACGCTTTGGACAGCTGTTTGCAATTGCTGTCCAAAGTGTTTCGATTGTCATTATAGTCATCTCTATATTGTAGGATTATTACGATTTGAAATATATGAACAGGTTCTCAAAGCGACTTAATACCCGTTTTTTCGAAAATGTTCCAGTCTTTTATTCTTATGTTTTCTTCTTTTTGGTGCGTGTTCAGTTGCCATGCATAGGCTAGCTATAATATACATGCAATTAGATATTGCTATTGCTAGTACGGTTAAAGAAAAAGGCATAATAGGTAAGACAGGGAAAACGGCTAAACACATAAGAAGTGAGCGGTTTAGAATAATTGCGAATATGACTAACGTGAGGGACATGAGTAGAAAGGGAAGAAATACTATCATTTCTATATCTAAGTAAAGGTTGCGAATAAACACAATTAAATTGAAAGCGCATCCTAAAATCCCAAATAAATACCCTACAATATGTACAACACTTCTCTTTTTAAAAATTTGTAACATGTTGCCAATACTCCTTATTCCTTTTTCTGTTATTTTATCATATACACATCACGATATTGTGGGTAAATTTGGAAAAGTTTTTTGATTTAACACTGCGTGTGGCAGAAAAAGAACATAGCCAGATCCTCTTGTCTACCCTAAAAAAGTGGGTTTATGTCTTTGTATGCATACAAAAAAGCAAGCCACCCTTAGGCAACTTGCTCGCTTTGTTTCTCTTTTTTCTCATCGCGTTTCATTAATGGATAAAATGCAAATCCGACAACAAATAATCCAATCCCAAGCAGGAATGTTTTCATATCAGCGGATCCTGTTTTAATAACCCATAATGCATAAATAAGTGCAATCGCCGCAATGATTCCATCTATGATGCGAGAGCCTTTTTGATTTTCGTATGTTTCACCTGTCATTACGAGTTTCAGCTGGAAGATTGGTGAAACGAGATATGGAATTAAGTATGCTAGCGTTGAAACGGTAATTACAAATGTATACGCTTCGGCAATTGTGCCTGATAGTGTTGAGAATAGGAACACTTGCGACATAATATTTGTGATACGAAGCGAATAAATTGGGCTTCCTTTTTTATTTGTTTTTGTAAAGAAAGAGGGGAAGAACCCTTCTTTTGCAGCTTGATATGGTACTTCTGAGCTTAATAAGACCCAACCAAGAATAGATCCAAATAAAGAAGTAAGTGCAAGCAATGCCATTAGTTTTCCACCGCCATGACCCATAGCTGCGGCTAAGGCATCTGCTAATGGTCGTTCAGATGCTTGCAGTTTATCGATATGAAGAACGCCCATTGTTAAGATTGTAATTCCTAAGTAAATACCAACTGTTAATAATAAACCAGCAACAGTTGCGTGTTTTACTGTTTTTGGTGAAACAGCACGGTTTGATAATAAGACAGCTGACTCGATGCCGATAAAGGCCCAAAGTGTTGTTAAGGCAGCTAAGTTTACTTGTGATAATAGTCCGTGTGAAATGCCTTCTTTATCAATAATCGGTGTATACCATTGTCCAAATTTAGATGCTTGGAAGGCAAATAACGTGACAACGATGAAGAGAAGGAATCCTGTTACTTTCGTTGTTGTTGCGAGGAAGTTTAGTTTCCCAGCGCCGTTTATGCCGTTCGTTAAAATCATATGCGTCCCCCATAGTAAAAGGGTACAAATAGAGAACGTAATTAGTTTTCCGACTTCAATGTCAAACGCTCCGATTGTAAATAATACACGTGTATCTTTCATAATTGGGAAAAAGAGCGATAAATAACCAGCAAATGATGTAATGATTGCTACGTTACTTGCCCAGTTTGCAACCCAGTAGCCCCATACGATGCTAAAACCCGCCATTTTTTTCGTTTTTTGTGAAGAAAAGAGCGCATAAGCATGACTTTGCGGACCTGTCGTTAAATCAGGGCGACGAATTGCTAAATTACCGAAAACAAGTGCTAGCATTAACACGCCAAACCCTGTTGTTAACCAAGCTAATGTAACCCCAAGAGGGCTAGCCGTTTGTGCTAATGTACTCGGAACCATGAAAATACCTGCTCCGACCATATTTCCAACTACAAATGCAGTGAGTACCCAAAAGCCCCATTTTTTTTGTTGCATAGAAACTACCTCCAAAATTAGTATAACCAAGTCAAGCGAGGAGATATGTATGTGTTTGAAGTTCCAAACAAAACAAAAAAGCGCGTATATGCTCACGCGCTCCTTAATCTTATTAAGAAACCCACGGACATATCTCTCGATAGCTCTCCACAAGCAAAAAGCTTGTGACAGTCCTGCACTTATTCAATGCAGACCCAGCAAGAAAGCGTTGTGGATACTTCTTACTTCGGCAATGATTCCTTTTTGATTTGTTCAGCGATGCCACACATCTCCCAAATCGTACTATTAATCATTGCAACCTCTACCTCACCGAGATACGAATGAGGATTTATATATATAGTTAACATAACCAAGGGTAACAAATGGATTTTTATTCGTCAATGCAAATGATTATAATCGGATGATTGTGAGAATAGAGTATGTTTTAAATAATGAAACAACTTCTGGATTTGCATCATACAATATGTATATAAAAGAAGGGAAAAGTGCAACATCTATCATGTGGAGCACTTTATTTCCTCAAAACTTTGAGGTAGGGATAAGCGGATGGAGAGCTGGTTTAAGAGAAACTGCTTTATATGTGGAAAGGGAATGGATACGTGTGAAAAACCGAATCCAATAGAGGAGTTAAAAAAACAAAATGAAGAACTCGCAGCTTCTTTAGAACAGTGTATGAGGTTACTCTATAATATACAAAAGAATGTAAGTAAAAAAGCAGAAAAGAGTGCATTGCCTCCTCTTTTTTCATTAGGAGATAAGATAGAAATATTTGACGGAGAAAATAGTATAGAAGGTATCTTTATTGAGTGTACAAATGAATGGTTATATTGGATTAACGTAGATTATGACTTAACCATTAGTCATATAAAAAGTGTAAAGCGTATTATAAAAAAAGAGTCTATTCAAAAAGGGTATGTATAACACTTTCTGAATAGGCTTAGTATCTTTTTGTGAGAGGGTTAAATCATTTTATAGGAATTAGGAAACTTTACGAATGCTAATTGTATCTAAACTTGTAACGTTGATATTTGCATTGTTATCAACCCAAACTAAGAAGTTGTTATCTACGCGAATGAAAACACCTCGGCCGTCAATTTCACGTCCTGCTGAGAACACGCGAATTTTGTCGCCTTCTACTAAACCATTTAATGTGATTGCCATAAGGCCGCCTCCCCTCTATTAGAAGTTAATATAATATATGAAAATGATAGAGAGTGTGTGCGATAGGAATGTAGTACAAGCAACCATTTTTATAGAATTACATTCAATACTAGTAACTACTCAGTCATATGAAAAGTGTAAAGTGTATTATAAAAAAAGAGTCTACTCAAAAAGGGTATGTATAACACCTTTTGAATAGACTCAGCGTCTTCTTGTGAAAGAGTTAAATAGTGTCATAGGGAATTAGGAAATTTTACGAATACTAATTGTATCTAAACTTGTAACGTTGATATTTGCATTGTTATCAACCCAAATTAAGAAGTTGTTGTTGTCAACGCGAAGGAAAACACCTTCACCATCAATTTGACGTCCCGCTGAAAACACGCGGATTTTATCGCCTTCTACTAAACCATTCAATGTGATTGCCATAAGACCGCCTCCCCTCTATCAGAAGTTAATATAATATATGAAAGTGATAGAGAATTGGTGTTAGAAAAAGGCTGTGCTAGAAACTATTTTCTACTTCCGCTAATATATCAATTTTTTTAACCTAAAAATGCTGCTATCCGAAACAACCCATGGCCAGCACTCACATTGTCCTTTTGTTTTAAACATCGCCCGTGGCAAAAAAAAGCCCCGACCGCTACTACGCACGGCCAGGAACTCTTGCCCATCTAAAAAGAGGGTTTTTATATCGTTACATCAAATTCAATACAGTTACTTTCTCGCGTGTCATTGATTCCAGGCTTTTACGAATACCTTGTGCGCCCATACCAGAACCTTTTACACCGATAAATGGGAAGTGATCTGGTCCGCGTTCTGTGCGGCCGTTAATTTGAACAGAGCCGGTTTCGATTTTGTTTGCGATGTGAAATGCTTTGTTAATATCTTTTGTAAATACACTTGCTTGTAAACCGAAATCAGATTTGTTTGCGATTTCTATTGCTTGTTCGTCAGAAGACACGCGAATGATTGGGAGAATTGGACCGAATGGTTCTTCCCAAGCGACTTTCATATCTTCTGTTACATGGTCAAGAAGTGTTGGATAGATTAAGTTACGCTCACGTTTGTTGCCGATGACAACAGTTGCACCTTTTTGCACTGCATCGTCTACTAAGCTTTGAACGAAATCAGCCGATTTATCATCGATTAATGGTACGATTGTGCTGTCTTGTTCCGGAGAACCAACAGATAGTTTTGTGATTTCTTCTTTTAATAAGCGAACAAGTTCATCTGCTACATGTTCATGTACAAGGACGCGTTTAATTGCTGTGCATCGTTGGCCGGAGTAAGAGAATGCTCCGCTAATAATATGATTAGCAGCTGCCTGTAAGTCTGCATCCGCGCGTACAATACCAGGGTCTTTTCCGCCAAGTTCAAGGACAAGTGGAATCATTGCAGCCTTTTTCGCTAAATGTCTTCCTGTGTATGTACCGCCTGTGAACGATACCATGTTGATGCCAGGATGCTCTACTAAATAATCACCAATGACAGAACCGCGTCCTGTTACTACGTTAACAAGTCCTTTTGGAAGACCTGCTTTATGCAAGGCTTCAATCATTTTAATACCGCTAATCGCGCCTTGTGTAGCTGGTTTAAAGATAACTGCGTTTCCTGTAATTAGAGCTGGTGCAAGCTTGGCAGCCGCTAAGTTGACAGGATAGTTAAATGGTGCGATTGCTAGAATAACGCCAAGCGGAGCGCGCTGAACAATAGCAAGTTTAGACTTAGCGCCGCCAGGGAAGCTATCGCCCATCATACTTTCACCATGCATGTGCATCGCTTCATCTACTGTGTAACGAATGAAGTCTGCTGTGCGAACAACTTCTTTTTGGGCATCTTTATATCCTTTGCCGACTTCTTTCATGATGATATCGGCAATTTCATCTTGCATATTCACGAGCTCATCAGCCCATTTATATAAATATTGTGCACGATCTTGAAGAGACGCTTCTGCCCAGTCTTTTTGCGCTTCTTTCGCAAATTGAATTGCTTCATCTACTTCCGAGCGAGTAATTGCTTGGACTTGTCCGATTACTTCATGAAGATAAGGAGATGAAATGTCGATTGTTTGCCCCGAAGAGCTTTCCTTCCATTCTCCATTTATATAAAACTTATACGTCTTTCTAGTTGTCATTGCTAAGTCCTCCTAAAAATTAGTGACTTGTAAGAGTGAGTATATGGTGATTGTAGGGGGTTTGAAAAAAGAATTCAAATGAAATGTTTGTGAAACCTATTTTTGGCATGATATTTGCAATCGCTTTCTTTTTTATAAAATGAGGTTCTGTTAAAGGATTATTAACGGGTCACTCGCTTTGCTTTCACATTGTCTTTGGCAGAAAAGGGTAGCATGGCTAGGAGCTCTCGTCCATCTAAAAAAAAGTGGTTTTTCAATTTTATAAAAAAACAATTGACAGAAAAGTCTTTAAAGTTATACAATTAAAAATGGAAAATAAAAGAAGAAGGAGGTGTGCGTGATGATTGTAACTGTATATGTGACTGGCTTAGGTGTTTTACAAAATAAATATCATCACGCAACCTCTACGGACAAATAACGCTTCTTGTTAGCTTGAAAAGAAAGCGTACGTTGCGTGTGCCGTGACGTACGCTTTTATGCGTTTTTCGCATATCGTCAAAGCGACGGTATGCCTTTTTTTGTCTCTTTTTTTAGATTGTTCCTATACATTTGTATAGGAACAATAATTAGCTTCAGAAAGGTAGGAATGACGATGGAAAAGTTTGAGGTGCGTATAGTAAAAACGGAGACGCTAGATAGCGGATAACGAGCTTATGTTCAAACAACAACGAGAAGGGAGAGGTTACATTGTTTTCTGTATTACAAAAATTAACATGGTTTTTTAAAACGCATTGGAAAAGGTATAGCATTGCCATTGTTTGTTTACTTTTTGTTAATGTCATCGAGGTAATCCCGCCAAAGTTAATTGGATTAGCAATTGATGATATAAAAGCTGGGGATTTAACAAACACAGGGATTATGGAGTATGTAGGGATGTTGCTCGCGGCAGCGGCAGCTGGTTATATACTTTCTTATGTGTGGCAATATCAGTTATTTGGCGGTGCATTTGTGCTTGAAAAAACGATGCGTACGAAATTTATGGGACATTTGCTGAAGATGACGCCAACTTTTTATCAGAAAAACCGTACAGGTGACTTAATGGCGAGGGCAACAAATGATTTAAAAGCGATCGCCATGACAGCTGGATTTGGTATTTTAACACTCGTTGATTCGAGTTTATATATGCTGACAATTGTGCTTATGATGGGGATTTCAATTAGTTGGAAGTTAACACTTGCAGCACTATTACCGTTGCCGATTATGGCGTATGCAGTGAGTGCTTATGGAAAGAAGTTACACGATCGCTTTACAGTTGCTCAAGATGCATTTGGAGATATGAATGATAAAGTGCTGGAGTCGATTGCCGGTGTACGTGTGATTCGTGCTTATGTACAGGAAAGAGAAGATGAGAAGCGCTTCAGTACGTTAGCGACAGATGTGTATGAAAAAAATATGAAGGTCGCAAAAATTGATTCACTTTTTCAACCGACAGTGAAAATGCTTGTGGGGATGAGTTATTTAATTGGCCTTGTGTACGGAGCGTTTTTAGTATTTCAAAATGAGGTAACGCTTGGGGAACTTGTATCGTTTAATGTGTACCTTGGCATGATGATTTGGCCAATGTTTGCGATTGGTGAGCTAATTAACGTTATGCAGCGCGGTAATGCTTCGCTTGATCGTGTAAATGAAACATTAGCATATAAGCAAGATGTACAAAACGTAAAGAAACCACTGCGCGTACATCAGCCAGATTGCATTGATTTTGAAGATGTATCGTTTTCTTATCCGACATCTTCTACGCTCAATTTAAAAAACGTATCGTTTTCGCTTAGCAGAGGGGATACGCTTGGGGTTGTTGGGAGAACAGGGAGCGGAAAAACAACGCTCGTTCGGCAGCTTCTGCGCCAATATCCACTAGGAACAGGGGAAATTGCAGTATCAGGTATACCGATGCAAAATGTTCACATCGATCAAGTATTAAGCTGGGTTGGATATGTCCCGCAAGAACACATTTTATTTTCCAAAACAGCGCGGGAAAATATTTTATTTGGGAACCGAGAAGCAAGTGAAGAGGAGTTGCAAAAGGCAATTGAAATTGCTGCGTTTACGAAAGACTTGGAATTTTTGCCGGATGGACTTGAAACGCTTGTTGGAGAAAAAGGTGTATCGCTATCTGGCGGACAAAAACAGCGTATTTCCATTGCACGGGCCGTCATTCAAAATCCAGAAATTTTAATTTTAGACGATTCGTTATCAGCGGTTGATGCAAGAACGGAAGCGGCAATTATTGAAAATATCCGGAACGAACGCAGCGGGAAAACGACGATTATTACGACGCATCGTTTATCTGCAACGCAGCATGCGGATTGGATTCTTGTCATGGATAATGGTGAAGTGATTGAAGAAGGAACACATGACATGCTCATTCAAAAGGGCGGTTGGTATACTGAGCAGTTTGAAAGACAACAAGGGGAGAACGTTGAAGGCGAGGTGAAAATATGAGTGTTGGCAAACGATTATTTCAATATGCGATGAAAGTAAAAGTAACGATTGGAATTGCTTTAGCGATGTTATTTATTTTCGTTATTGCGGAATTGGCTGGACCATTTGTTGCGAAAACGATGATTGATGAACATATTGTTGGCATTGAAAGGCCTTGGTATGAAACAGTAGAAGGAGATGATGCTGTTCTTTATCACAACACTTGGTATAAGCGAAGCGATCGGTTTGAAGCAGGTGAGCAGAAAGGAAAAGAAGTGCGCATTGTTCAAATTGGCCGCGACTATTATTTTATTCCGAATAAAGTTTCAAATGAAGGAACGCGCTCTGTAAAAGGAGACATGGTGACGATTCAGAACGGGAAAGCAGCGCAAGTATATAAAGGGACGAAGCTTACAGGGAAGGAAGTTTTCTCGTTTTATCAACCAGAAATAAAACGACTCCTGTTACTTGGCGGCGGATATTTAGCTCTATTACTCGTTGTATCTCTCTTTTCGTATGGAAAACAATTTTATTTACAAAAAGCCGCGAATAAAATTATTCAAATTATGCGAGAAGACGTGTTTTCTCACATTCAAACATTACCGATTCGCTACTTCGATCATTTACCGGCCGGGAAAATTGTTTCTCGTGTGACAAATGATACGGAGGCGATTCGCGAGCTATATGTAACGGTATTATCGACATTCTTTTCTAGCTTTATTTATATTACCGGTATTTTTGTTGCCTTGTTCTTATTGGATGCAAAGCTTGCGCTTATGTGTTTAATCCTGATTCCGATTTTATGTGCGTTGGCGGTTTTTTACCGGAAATATGCATCTGAATACAATCATAAAATGCGCTCACGCTTGTCGGACATTAATGGAACAGTAAATGAATCCATTCAAGGGATGCCGATCATTCAAGCGTTTCGTCAAGAGCGCAGGGCAAAACAAGAGTTTGAACAATTAAACGAAGAGTATTATATGTACCAAAATAAAATTTTAAGTTTAAATGCAGCAACGTCTCATAATATAGTTGGCGTGCTTCGCAACATTGCATTTACAGGTGTGATTTGGTACTTTGGCGGCGCATCATTAAGTGCAGCAGGTGTAATTTCATTAGGTGTGTTATATGCGTTCGTTGATTATTTAACGCGATTATTTTCACCGATTACAAATATGGTGAATCAGTTAGCGAACTTAGAGCAAGCGCGCGTTGCTGCTGAGCGTGTGTTTGAATTGTTAGATGAAAAGGGAGAAGCAGTGCAGGAAGAGCACATTCCGTCGATGAGAGGAAATGTTCGTTTTGATGACGTTTCGTTTTCTTATAACGGGAAAGATGAAGTGCTGCGAAATATTTCCTTTGAAGCAAAGCAAGGGGAAACAATTGCGTTAGTCGGTCATACTGGATCAGGGAAAAGTTCGATTATGAATGTACTCTTTCAGTTTTATGAATTTCAAAAGGGCAGCATCACAATTGATGGAAACGATATAAAAGAAGTGCCAAAACAAGCGCTTCGCGAACATATGGGAATTGTGCTGCAAGATCCATTTCTATTTACAGGAACAGTTGCTTCTAATGTAAGTTTAGAGCAAGAACGAATTTCGAAGGAAACGGTTGTGAAAGCACTGCGTGACGTTGGTGCAGAGCGTTTTGCGGCTAACATTGAGGAAGAAATAACGGAAAAAGGAAGTACGCTTTCAACCGGTGAAAGGCAGCTCATTTCTTTTGCCCGTGCACTTGCCTTTGATCCAGCCATTTTAATTTTGGATGAAGCAACATCGAGCATTGATACGGAAACAGAGGCAATGATTCAACAGGCGCTCGAAGTCGTGAAAAAAGGGCGAACGACATTTATTATTGCCCACCGTTTATCAACGATTAAAAGTGCGGACCAAATTATCGTACTAGACCGCGGAACGATTCTTGAGAAAGGCTCGCACGAAGAGTTGATGGAAAAGCAAGGGCGTTACTATGAAATGTATAAAACGCAAATTGCCGGTAGTCATAGTGCGTAGTGTTCACGTAATGTTCAGATAATTTTAAAATAATGTTTACAAGTAGGACGTATTCTCCCTTTGTCTATATGATAATTTGAATGAAAGGGGGAATATAAATGGAGGAATTATCAGTTACATTTAATATTGCGTTCTTTTTGTTATTATGCGGAATGATTGGATATTGTGTGTTAGATTCTTGAAGAACTTGCCAGGGGGCAAGTTCTTTTTTGTGGTTCATATAATTGATTTTGAATGAAAAGGATACACTAATTGAAAACATTTTGATTGAAAAATGTTGCAAGATTGAATAGAATAGATTTCATGTTACTCTTTAATTCCTATCAGAATACTTGGAGGATTGTCGTTATGAAAAAATTACTTTCATTCTTCGTACTTGCACTGCTAATTATAGGAGTTGTAGCAGGTTGCGGAAAACAAACAAAAGATAATACAGCGCAAAGCACTAGCAAAGATGCGCTTGAGCAAATTAAGAAGAGCGGAGAGCTTGTTGTTGGAACGGAAGGCACATACCCGCCGTTCACATTCCATGATGGAAGTGGAAAGTTAACTGGATTTGATGTTGAAATTGCAGAAGAAGTAGCAAAGCGTCTTGGTGTGAAAGCGGTATTTAAAGAAACACAATGGGATAGTTTATTTGCTGGACTTGATGCAAAGCGTGTTGATATGATTGCGAACGAAGTCGGAATTCGTGAAGATCGCCAAAAGAAATACGATTTCTCTAATCCATACGTATCATCTTCAGCAGTACTTGTCATTCCGAAAGATAAAGATAAACCAGCGAAATTTACAGATGTAAAAGGGTTAAAGGCAGCACAGTCTTTAACAAGTAACTTCAGCGACATTGCGAAGAAAAACGGTGCAGAAATCGTTGGGGTAGAAGGATTTAACCAAGCGGTTGAATTATTAAACTCCGGCCGCGTTGATTTCACAATTAATGATCGTTTATCCGTGTTAAATTACTTAAAAACAAAACCGGATGCAAAAGTAAAAATTGTTGATACAGAAAAAGAAGCATCAAAAAGCGGTTTTATGTTCCGTAAAGGCAGCGATAAATTGGTTGCTGAAGTAAATAAAGCATTGGATGATATGAAAAAAGACGGCACATACGAAAAAATATCGAAGAAATGGTTTGGTGAAGATGTATCTAAGTAATGCTATATTGGATTTAGATCGATTATCTGTTTGGGTTGATATAACAACAGCATCCTTCATGCCTATGCTGAAGGGTGCTCTATTCAATACGATACCGCTCACGTTGATTTCATTTGTAATTGGTTTAGCGTTAGCAACGTTAACAGCGCTATGCCGCATTTCTGGAAATCGTGTGCTTCAGTGGATTGCGCGTATCTATGTATCTATTATTCGCGGGACACCGCTTCTTGTTCAGTTATTTATTATTTTTTATGGACTGCCGACAATAGGGATTACAATTAATTCCTTCCCAGCAGCGGTGATTGGATTTTCTTTAAATGTCGGAGCGTACGCTTCAGAAATTATTCGCGCTTCGATTTTATCGATTCCGAAAGGGCAATGGGAGGCGGCATATACAATTGGGATGTCGTACCCGCAAGCACTCTGCCGCATTATCCTGCCGCAGGCAACGCGTGTTTCGATTCCGCCTCTTTCCAATACATTTATTAGTTTGATTAAAGATACATCGCTAGCGTCATTAATTTTAGTAACAGAAATGTTTCGGAAAGCGCAGGAAATTGCAGCGTCAAACTATGAATTTTTAATTGTTTATACAGAAGCAGGGCTTATTTACTGGTTTATTTGTTTCTTATTATCGGTTGTACAGCAAATACTTGAAAAACGAACAGAGCGTTATATTTTAAAATAATCCTTGTTAAAAGGAGTTTTTGTTTCTATGATTTCAATTCAACATTTACAAAAAAGTTTCGGTGATAACACCGTTTTGCAGCAAATTGATATGGAAGTAGATAAAGGAGAAGTTGTTGTTATTATTGGACCGTCTGGTTCTGGGAAGACAACATTGCTTCGTTGTTTAAACGTACTAGAAACGCCGAATAGCGGTGTTATTCGTATCGGTGAGGAAACACTTGATTTTTCGAAAAAAGTGACGAAGCAGGGTATCGTGAACTTGCGCAAGCAAACTGGTATGGTATTTCAGCATCATAATTTATTTCCGCATTTTACAGCGCGTGAAAATGTTATGGAAGGTCTTGTAACCGTTCAGAAAGTTTCAAAAGAGAAGGCGAAAGAAAAAGCGGAGTACTTTCTGAGAAAAGTGGGACTCGGCGATAAGATGGATTTATATCCATTTCAGCTTTCAGGCGGACAGCAACAGCGCGTAGGGATCGCCCGCGCACTGGCGATGGAGCCGCAAGTCATTTTATTTGATGAACCGACATCAGCGCTTGACCCTGAACTTGTCCAAGAAGTACTAAAAGTAATGAAAGAACTGGCACAGGAAGGGATGACGATGGTAATCGTTACGCACGAGATGCGCTTTGCCCATCAAATTGCGAACCGGGTTATTTTTATGGATGGCGGTGTCATTGTAGAAAAAGGTACGCCGGAAGACGTGTTAGTACATCCGAAAGAAGAGCGTACGAAGAAATTTTTACAAATGCTGCAGTAGCAAATATAAAAATGCAAATTGAAAAAACACCTTTTTTTAGGTGGGGAGGGCATCTGGCCATGCATAGAAGCGGTCAGGGCCCTTTTTTGCCACGTGCGAAGTTAAAACAAAGAAAGTAGCAGATTCATTTTTTGTTTAGGTTTTCTTTACTCTTGTTCAGTATTATAAGTTAGTAGCGATATAGGAAGCAATTCCATTAAAAGAAGTTAATATAATTAAAAGACCAGAATATGCTATAGTAATAGGTTTTTTGTATCTTTCGTCTGAATTTTTAAATATTAAGTAAGCCCAAGTACTTAAAAATATTATAAAAAAAATATCAATACTTTTAAAAATATTGAGAAGTATTTCGTTATGAAAAAAAACATTTAGTAATTCTAAAGAAAAATAGTTTATATTATCTGTTTTTATTACTATATTAGTAATGCCTTTAATTGAATTTCCAATTAATAAAAAAATATATGCTTTTATACCTGTATAAAAAATCTTTTTAAAATCTGCTTCTGTTGTAATTATTAAAAGTAATAACCAAATAATTGTACTATAAATTATTAAATTAAATATTGGTCCTGTTATACTAGAAAGAGCTCCTATACTTATTCCTATCCATTTTCCTATAACTAAGGCTTTATTATCATTTGTTATGTTGGAAAGGTGACTTTCTAATTCATTAAGGTTTAAAAAGGTAACTGATAGGAATATTAGTGCGTTTATTAAGGATATAAGGAATAAAGTTAACATGGGTTTTTTAGGTATTTCATAAGATAACATAGTAAGTACACTCCTTCTTTCATTTTAAAAGTTTTATTACCTCAAATTCAATTAATGCAGCTATTAATAGACATATAGTATTTGCAAGTATACATATAAGCAAACAATTTATAATTTTAGATATAATATTTTTTTGTCTTTTTTTTAAATTTTTGAAGAACATAGTGTATAAATATAATGAAGGTACGAATGCAAAATAAAAACCTAATAATTCAATTGGTGCATGGAATATTGAATGTTTTATAGAAAAAACAAAACTTTCAGTCAACGAGAAAAATATAAATGCCGCTGTAAAATTGAGTCCATTAAGAAACATTATTATCATAGGTACCAATCCTATTGTAAAAAAACCTGTGAAAAATATTAATAGGGATACTTTTATATTGTTAAGAAAAATGTCTTTAAAAGAATTTACGTCTTGATTTTGGATTATGGTATCTTTTTGAATATTGATCCCCATTGTAGCTATAGCTCCACCTATTCCAAAACACAATAAAAATAAGATGAAGATATTTATAAAAGTTTTTTTATCTTGCGATAATTCTTTCAAACTCTTGATTAATACGTTCCTCATCCCATTTCTCCTTTTGAACTGAATCAATTATACTTTTTATTTTCCCTTTATTAATGAAAATTAATTGGTCACATAATTGAGCGGCAAATGAGAAAATATGTGTAGAAAATACTACTAAATTACCTGATTTTGCATAAGAAGATATAGTTGCTTTCATTATTTTTAAATGATGTGGATCTAATCCAGTAAAGGGTTCATCAAGTAATAGAATTTTTGGTGAATGTAAGGTAGCTATAATATATCCTAATCTTTGTTTCATTCCTCTAGATAGTTCTGAAATAAAAGTATTTTTTTTATCAAGTAATTCTACTTTAATTAATATATTTTCTAGTTCTTTATGCTGTAAATTTAATTTTCGGATTAAGTTTATATATTGAAGCATTTCAAATACAGTTAATTGTTCATAAAAAGATGGATTATCTTCCATATATCCAATAAATTGATTTTTAGATTGGTTATTCTCTTTGAATATTATTTCCCCTTGAGTAGGAGAAATAAGCCCTGTTATAATTTCTAGGAGCGTAGTTTTTCCAGCGCCATTTCTACCGATAAAACCAACAATGTTAGAAGGTTTTAATGTTAAATTTATGTTATCAAGAGCTTTAATGTTAGTTTCGTATTCTTTTGTTACCCCTTTTATTTCTAACATGGTTTTTGAATCACTCCTTAAATAATTTTAAAGATATATAGTTTTTTGTAAGTGACTTTTTACTGAGTAATATTGATAGCTGATATGTGAAAAAGCCAATTCCAATCATTAAAAATGCATAGATTATAGTATAGACAAGGTAATTTTTAGTGAAAAAGATTAAAAAGAAGAAAATAATGTTTATACCTAATTGAATTGTATAAAAAGTAATAAAAGTTATTTTAGATAATGTTGTTGGAATTTCGTATATTTGTTCCCATTGGAAATTAGGGAAAATTACGGTTGAAAGTACAAGCATGTTTGAAGCATTTATATAAAAAAATATAGTTGAAATGAGAATTGTTATTAATTCTCTATTGTTATTAGGTGGAACAATAATAAAAGATAGTATAGTAAGTAATGTACTGAAAAGTAGAGTGAATATCAGAGAAATGGAAATTTTAAAGTTGATTTTCCATTTTAAAAAATTATTTATGTGTTGCATTTTGTGCATAAGGTTTTTATCTAAGTCGTAACTTATATAAGGATGTATTGCTAACATAACTACAATCATTGGCATATAGATCATAAAAACATATAATAAAAATCTATATTGATCGTCCATGTGAAGATTGTGTGTAGCTAAATAAGAGATACTACCAAATATTATTGTAGGAATGGTTAATATTACAATAAGTCCGGATAATTCTATTGGAGGATTTCTAAGTATTAATTTACTTTCTAAGATAAAAAGACTGTTGTTTTTTAACATTTTTCTTTTTTGTTTTTTTGGATGATTAGATAAGAAATATTCATTTAATGGGATTGTACTTTCTTCATTATTGTATCTAAAAAGTATTAGTAGACTTATGATTGTTAAAAAAATATATAGTAGTTCTGTAACAATTATAATGTTATTATGTAATCCATATTTATATAAACGATAAATGCAATATCCCAAAATACCATATCCAATCCATGATAAAAATGATAATCCTAGCATCATGATTTTGATTTTAATATTACTTATTTTAATAAGTAATATTAGTAATGAATATCTAAGAAAAAGACCTAAAAGTATATTTAAAGAACCGAATATTAATGATGTAAATGCTAGATTAAATTTAAGAGTAACCATATAACAAATAAATAAGGTTAGATTAGATATAAATATTAATAAAATGTAGTGATAAAACTTATATAAATCTTTAGAAATTATATAGGATAATCTATTAAATCCTAAAAGTTGTAGTTGTTTTTTATCATCAGCGAAAAATAATCTGTATATTGTTTTGTCTAAATTATGAAAAGTAATAAGCAAGGGGAATATAACAATGTAATGTATTGATTGCTCTTTTGTAAAATAAAATAATCCAATTGATAAAATAATTGGCATAAGGGCATCTATAAATAGAAAAATAAGGATACTAGTGAAGAAATTTTGTTTCTTAATAGTTTTATTTTTTAATTCTAGTAAATGATAGTAACAATAGATGAGTATTTTGTTTGTATTAGGTAACAATTAGACCATCCTTTACTATTTATTCTGCTTTTACATTATTATATTTTAATATAAAAAGAAGGACTTATTAAGTAAATAAACCCTTCTTTTATTGTTAATTACCATTGAATTGCATATCTTGTACCGTATTTACGAACTTGACTAATGAATATAGCGGCAACGGTTCCAAGTCCTGCACTTCCTAAAATAGCTGTAACTGCAGCAACCCATCCAGCAGTTTCTAATGCTACTCTAATAGCATGTATTGACCAAGCTGGAAGACCTGGGAATGTAAGTATTAAATTAGCCAATCCGGAAGAAGCACCTAGTTGTGCAAACATTAACGTCATGAGGGCGATTGTGGCAAGTGCTGTAAGACCTAAAAGTGCATTTATTCTGGTTTTGTTCAAAGTCATTGTCATTTTTTCACCTCCTTTCAATATTTTATAGATGGCTTTATTGTCGGAAATAACAGAAAATTACTCCCAGAGATAGGGTTTTCTTCCATATAATTCTATTTATATATTATATTTACATCTAAAAAAAATAAAGTGTTTGTTTAAAAGAAAAAGTTGAGAAAGTTTTTTTGCAAGTTATTTGTTGGGTATTAGGAATTATTGGATTGATAAAAGTAAAAAAAGACATCTAAAAGGTTATTAATAGATGTCTTTTTTTACTTTTACTTTTTGTTTGTTCTTTTTTTTAAAGTGTTAGTTAATATTAAGGAAATACAACCTATTCCTCCGATGAGAATTAGATAATCAAAAGTGTCTATCTTATTATTAATGAGATTTAGTATGAATTTTATAATACTAAATGTAGCTAATATTAGTAAGATTACTTTAAATAAGGGAGAGATATTATCTACAGGATTTTGAATTTTTTTAGGGTTTTCCATTGAATTTCCACCTTTTTGAATTTTATGAATATTTATAATAATAGTATATACATAAAAAATTTGATATATCAAATGAAAGAATAAAACCATTGATATTACTGTGCTATTTTTTGCCAATCTAATATGCTTGTCTTTCTAACTCTCTATATAAGGAGTTAAAGATTCCTAAAGGAACGGATAGTATTTTCTTTTGTTTTGTTATATTACCTCCTTGAAGAATTATTTTGGCAAGTATAGATATGTCGCTAAGCCGAACAGACAAAAACGGGATGTTGACCTGGTTTGACCTGGACTAGCAGTTATACCCGCCGAACCGCTAGTCCTTCCGTTCAAAATGGTGTTCTTTTGCTATATATATCAAAGCCATGTGGGGTTTTATCCCCGACACGACTAGCCAGCACTTACACCCAAAAACAAGGGAACTAATTGAGGGTTTGTAATAATTAGAATATTCCGCATTTTATTTCTAAAATATAATTAAGTTTACATATTGAGGTGATTATTTTTACGTTTAAAAGAATAAAAGGGGGATTGATGATGAAAACAATAGTTTGTAAAGAATATGGGTCTTCTGACTTAAAGGAAGGGGTATTAGGTTCTGAACAAGCACATGTGTATGAGACTAATAAGATATAGATATTTAAAAAAATTCAAAATTGCTTATGAAATTTTGTTTAATGGAGGAATTAGAAGCAGCTGTCATACAAGATCGTGAGGATCATGGGAAAAGCTTTAAACCTTAAAAAGGAAGGTGTTTCCACAAAAGATAAAATTCGCGAAAGTAAAACAGATCTAGACAGTGGTTTTTTAATGAGAGCTGGAAAACGATTATATAAAGTACGCTGTTCTACAATTGAGCGGAGTTTTGCCGATGCCAAAGAAATCCATAGTTACAATAAAAGTTCCCAACACTCTGGAAAGGTCTCAAGCGATGCTTGAGACCTTTTTGCCATATATATTTATTTGTGAAATCCGCCAAGGCTTTGTTCAGCCATTGCTACTAAACGTTTTGTAATTTCTCCACCTACTGAACCGTTTGCACGAGCTGTTGTATCAGCACCTAATGATACTCCGAATTCAGTTGCAATCTCGTACTTCATTTGGTCTAAAGCACTCTCTGCACCAGGTACTACTAATTGGTTAGAACTTCTGTTTGTCATAGTATATGTCCTCCTAAGTGTGAGTTTTTGGTTGGATTAGCTGGAGTTGAACCAGGATCGCCCCGTTTGGCACTAATCCATCGTTGGAGTGATTGTACTCATAGTATGGATGATACGTAGAAAGATATGCGAGTTATTGATTTGTAAAATTTGTAAATTTAAATAATGCCAAAAATTACACATGTTCTACTTGGATAGAAAAAATGTGCTTTTACATACTATGAATACACCAATACAAGGAGGTGAGATAACATGACTAGAAGCAATAATCTTGTAGTTCCTGGTGCGGAAAGCGCATTAGATCAAATGAAGTATGAAATCGCAACTGAGTTTGGCGTACAACTTGGCGCAGATTCAACATCACGTGCAAACGGATCTGTTGGCGGTGAAATTACAAAACGCCTTGTATCTTATGCAGAGCAACATTTAGGTGGTTTCCAAAAATAAATGTAAATGGCTATAGGGGACGGGAATACCGTCCCTTTTTTGGAGGAATCAAAATGGCGATTTGTCCGCTTTGTAATGCATTAGAATATAAAGAATATACTTGTCCTAATTGTACGAGCTTACTGCAAGATTGCGGAAAAACAGTCGATTATCTAGGTCCATATAGTGCATATCAAGATCAAGAATTGCTAGAGAAAGTCGATGGACTATCTGCACATGATTCGCAGCAATATTGCCTTCATCTGTTATATTGCCTGGTTTGTGAAAGGCAAACCGAAGTCACTGTACAGCTCATATAAAAACCCGTCTCAGCAAAAAGTTGAGACGGGTTTTTCGCGTATTTACATTTCCTGTTTACTGTTTTTGTTCTGATTTAGATAACGGTAATAATGAAGCGGTGCGGTACATATTTTTTCAGCTAAATCAACATTATGTTTGGTAAAGGCGGAGTAACTAGGGTTTGAATTGATATGATAGAGCCAAACAGCACCGTTATTGTCCATTACAATCGAAAGTTCTAATTCAAATAAGTGAGAAAAGGCATTTTCTAAAGTTTGAGGGACTTCTTTCGTAATGTTGTGTAAACTATCCTGCAGCAGTGTAAAGTCAATCTTAGATAGCTGATGTTGCCACTTCGTAAACGGAATACAACGTATTTGCTCTGTAAGAGGAAATAAGAAAGAATAAGGTGCTCCGGCTATTTGAATGAGCTTTTCTTGTTCTTCCCATATACCGCTTTTGTTTTTTTGTAAAAGATAGCGAATATGGACAGGGGGGGTCCGCACCATAGATTGCAAGTTATATTCACATGTTTGCAGCGACGATTGTAACCAAGAGAAAAATGGCTCTCTTGCTTGAAATGTTTTTGTCAGAAATTGATTTTGTTCTAATGTAGTAACATGAAACATCCGGTTTTGATAAGAAATATGATGAATGCTTTGTTTTGAAAATGGATGACAGGGCTTTAAAATCACATCTTTTTTGGTCTGTAATAATTGCAGAGTTGTCTTTTCATTTGCATGTTTGATTACTGGAACATATGGTGCTAGTTTTTTATTTGTGGCAAGAGTTTCATACATATCGGCTTCATTTGGAAGTTCAGCGTTTAAAAATACGGATTGCGGGCGGCTTTGCAACCATTTGATAATTGGGAGCACCTTCTTCATATTTTTTTCAGTTTTGTATGCGCATCGATTATAGATGTGAGATGGAATGGAGAATTGCTTTTCTACCCAATCTTGTTGATTGGCATCAAAAACAAGTCCGTTCACAAGCTCTGTTTGGGGATTGATGCTAAAGGGAGTAAACTGGGAAACAGTAATGTGATGGAAGCATGCGCGTTTTGCAATTTCTGTGTAGTATTCTTGCTCATGATGGAAACGTGATGTTAATAGTCCGAGAACCATAAGACAACCTCCTTTTATAGGGAACTAAACATGTATCTACTTGAGTAATATTCACAGAAATGTGTCTTATACCAACTATGAGTACTATTTTTGATGAATTGACTAGTATCTCGTTTACTGGTGCATCGTATAGCAGTTATAATGGAGGGTATGTGTATAAATCGATTAAAAATCCTTTTCTTTTTAGGTGAGATTTTTTGCTACATGCAAGAATGAAAACAAAGGGAGAAAGTAAGTGGCGATTTATATGTTAAAAAAAGAAAATGGATTTATATATAGGAAACGGAAGGTTGATATATTGTGAATATGTGGCTAAATCTGCTAACAACGACAGGAATAGGTGCGGTTATTGGCGGATATACAAATCATCTTGCCATTAAAATGTTATTTCGACCGCATCATCCTAAATATATTGGGAAGTTTCGGGTGCCGTTTACACCTGGACTAATTCCGAAGCGCCGGGATGAGTTAGCTGTACAATTAGGGAAAATGGTTGTTGATCATTTATTAACACCAGAAGGAATTGAGAAGAAATTAACAAATGAGTCTTTCCAGCAAGAGCTTATTAGCTGGGCGCAAACAGCGACGGACAAGCTTCTGATGAATGAAAAGACGTTGCATGAATTGTTAGAGAATCTGGATATGATTCATATGGAAGAACGAGTTACAAAGCAAATTGAAGGCATCATAACAGATAAAGTGGATTCATTATTTGAAACATATCGTGCTTATACGTGGGAACAAGCCTTGCCGCCGTCTGTTCACGAAAAGATTGATCAGAAAATGACAGATGCAGCAAATTTTATTATCCGAAAAGCTGTGGATTTCTTTGAAAGTGCAGAAGGGAAACAACGCCTCTCTAAAATGATTGATGACTTTTTTGCATCGCGCGGGACATTATTAAATTTAGTGGGCATGTTTTTAGGTAATGTAAGTTTGGCCGACAAGTTGCAGCCAGAAGTGATTAAATTTTTGCAGCAAGAGGGAACGAAACAATTGTTGTCTGATGTGATGAAAAAAGAGTGGGAAAAGCTGAAACAACGTGAAGTGAGCGAAGTAGAAGCATTCGTTTCAAAAGAAGATGTCCTAAAAGGCATTCTGTCTTTTGTGAAAGTGGAACAAACGGTAAGTACTATATTCAATCAATCTGTTCGTGATATATGTGCTCCGATTCGTGATAATGTAAGAAACAATGTGATTCCAAGTGCTGTACAAAAGGGTTTACAGTGGGCGACAAATCATATCGGGGATATTATGCAACGTTTGCATTTAGCTGATATTGTCCAGCAAGAAGTAGAAACATTTCCAATTGAGCGTATAGAAGAACTAGTTTTATCTATTACAAAAAGTGAATTGAAAATGATTACGTATTTAGGCGCATTACTTGGTGGTTTAATTGGAGCCCTGCAGGGGTTATTATTAATTATAACGTCATAAAGTGAATTTACTTCACATATGATACATAGTCTGATATCGTAAGAAGAGTATGTAAGGATTGAAAACATATAAACAATGTGATCGTATATCGCATTGCAAGGAGGATATATAGAATGGCAAATAACATGCATGATGTTGCGTATGAATTACAAAAAACAATCTCAGAACATCCAGATTTTCAATCATTAAAAGTGAGCTACGCAGAAGTACAAGCTGATGCAGATGCGAAACAACTATTTGATCGTTTCCGTATGATGCAAATGGAGCTTCAGCAAAAAATGATGCAAGGTGAGCAATTAACAGAAGAAGATAATCAAAAAGCGCAAGAAGTTGTAGCATTAGTACAACAAAACGCAAAAATTACAAACTTAATGCAAGCAGAGCAACGTTTAAATGTTTTAATCGGCGATGTAAACAAAATTATCATGAAGCCGCTTGAAGATTTATATAACGTTTATATGCAAGCGTAATAACAGAGCACTTTCTCGTTAGCGAGGAAGTGTTTTTTATTTTGCCTATACAAAGGTTTATGCAGTCTGAGTGAATAACAGGATATTTAAATAAGAGGAATTAGTACTCTAAAAGTAGAAATAGAGTATTTGTACGAAAGCTTAGGGGAGAAACTTTAGAATGTTTACGGAGGAAATAAGATGGATTTAAAACAGAAATCAATAGAGATGGCAGCTATATATAGGGAAAATCCAAAAATAGAAGCTATTATTTTAGCTGGATCCGTATCAAGAAATTGGCATGATGAAAATTCTGATATAGAGTTACATATTTTGTGGTCAGTACCACCAGAAGATGAAGATCGTCAGGCACCGATACAACGCGTGGAAGGACATGTTTTGTCTTATCATCCTTACGAAGAAGAAGAGTGGTCTGAATCTTATGTAACGAAAGATGGTATTAAATTAGAAATAAGCAATTTTTTATCTTCAACTGTAGAACGATTTATTTCTGATGTGATAGAGAAGTATGAAACGGATTATGATAAACAATGTATTGTTGCTTCTATTCATGATGGTGTGAGCTTGTATGGAGAAGAAAAAGTTAACATGCTAAAAAATAAAGTGGCAGAATATCCTGTAGAACTTTCCAAACATATGGTTTCAGAAAATCTTTGGCTTGGAAATCGTTGGAATAACCGTGAAGCACTTTTGAAACGAAAAGATTGGTTGATGTTCTATGATGTACTTTGTGATGTGCAGAAGAAGTTGTTTGGTGTTTTATTTGGATTGAATCAAATGTATGTTCATCATCCGGTATTTAAATGGATGCCTTTTAATACTGAACGTATGAGAATCAAACCAGAAAATCTTCATGATCGCATGACTACTATTCTAATGGATAATCCAGAAAAAAGTACAAAAGAATTAGAATCGTTAATTGAGGAAGTAATTAATCTTGTTCACGAACACCTTCCTGAATTAGATATTCATGAACAAAAGAATCATATGAGATATACGAAGTGATAGAAAAGGTGTTTTCATGTATCGAAGACACCTTTTTCGTTTATTTTGAAACAAACGGGTGATCTTGAAAGTAAAAACGCCATGGATAATGCACCGCTTCTTCGGCGTAATCAATATTAATACGCGGGCCTGCAGTGATGTTATATGAATGAGAAAGGTGATGTTCTGGAGAAACCTGTTCAATATAGAGCTCATCACTCGTAAGGAGAAGCCCTTTTTGCTTTAACGTAATTCCCAGTGCCTTGCATAGTTTTCCGGGTCCATTTGTTAAGTTTTTGAACTGTGATTTTGTAATTGTTGTTTTTCCGTATCTTGCTTGCTTTATTTCTTCGATGCCGTCTACTGGCTCTAATGCCCGAATTAACACTCCTTGCGGGGTTCCTGCTGGTGCTGTAATGACATTACAACAATGGTACATGCCATAAATAAGATACACGTAAGCATGGCCAGGAGATTCGTACATAATTTCTGTTCGTTCTGTGCGGCGGCCGCCATAGCTATGGGCCGCTTTATCATTAGGTCCTTTATATGCTTCTACTTCGACAATGATTCCGCTTCGTTTTACTCCATCTACAATGTGAACAAGTTTATGTCCAAGCAACCGTTTCGCAACGTCTAACGTATCGCCTTCATACCAAGAAAGTGGCCATTTCATTTTAGCAAATTCCTTTCGTTGTTTTATCTCTTATTAAAGCAAATTTATTGCGCAAATGCCAATTCGTTCTAATTAACAATATTGTTTCATAAATTAATGATAGAACAATGCAGCTAAGAAGAGGAGGTACTTCATCATGATTTATCGGTTACTAGCTCTTAATATAGATGGAACACTCTTACTTCCAAATGGGAAATTACAAAAGGGAACGCGTGAAGCGATTGAATTTGTAAAGAGAAAAGGTGTATACGTTACGCTATTTACGAACCGGAATTTTCAATCTGCTCACAAAATATCAAAATCATTAAAACTGAATTCGATTTTAGTGACGCATGGCGGTGCGTTTATTTCATCTTCATTAGATAAACCATTAACTCAAAAACGTTTATCAGAAGAAACAACGTTTAATATTGTGCAAGTACTCGAATATTTTGAATGTAACATTCGCATTTCTCATGAAAGGTTTTCAATTGGTAATCGCCATCAACATACACCAAATTTAATTGCCCGAACAGTTCTATCCACTTCGGAGCCGTTATTTTATCCGGTTCAATTTGTAGATTCGCTTGGCGATGCATTGCGTGATCAACCGGTCGCTGCCCCAAAAATTGATGTAACATTTTCAAGTCAAAGCGAAAAGCAGCGTGCACTTACGACTTTACAAAAATCATTTGAAAATGCGCATTTTATAGAATGCGGGAAAGTACAAATCGAAATTGTACCGCCTCATGTATCAAAATTACGCGGGCTACAATTATTAGGAGAGCATCTCGATATTGATCTGAAAGAAATGGTAGCGATTGGAGATAGCCTTGAAGATTTAAGTGTTATTGAAAATGTTGGATTAGGAGTAGCAATGGGCAATGCTCCGATTGAATTGAAAAAAGCTGCCGATTGGATCACACGATCAAATGACGAAAACGGCGTGCAATATATGGTTAAAGAACATTTCCGAAAGCAGTTTCCAATTAAATTTTTAAACAATCATTTACAAACGAAGAAATAGTAATGGGAATCTCAGGCGGGTGCCTGGGGTTTCTTTGTATTGTATCGGAGCAATTCGGAAATATTGGAGCAATTCGGATGTATCAGCGCTTTTTCAGATATATCAGCGCTTCGACACGATATAAAGACCACTCTACATTATTCGACATAAATGCACTGCAGAAAAAGGCCCTGACCGCTTCCACACATGGCCAAACCCCCTCGTCCCCCTAAAAAAGAGGGTTTTCGCATCCCAGTAGTTCCTTGTTGACCTCCTATCACCCTTCAAGTAAACTAAAGGAAGTTTGAAAATAGAAAAGGTGATGATTGTTGTTAATTTCAATTAAAACGTTACAAGATGATCGTTTTTTACGTCCGCTTCAAAATATTAGCGGCTTATTTTTTGAAGAAAGTACGGTAGCATTTGAACAGGAAGATGCAAATGTCATTGTTGATATAAAAATAGAAGGAAATGTGACGGCTTCTGCTCGCTTAACAGAAATTGAGACTGGAAACGTGTATGAAGAGACGTTTTCTAAAGATTTATCGTCCTTTACAGAAGAAAAGGAACGTATGAAGCAAGTGAAACATGTTGTTTCTTATGTATATTTGTCTGTTCTTCAGCAGTTAACAGGCGTGGAACAAAAGTGGGGAATCTTAACAGGTGTGCGCCCAACGAAGCTTCTTCATAAAATGTTGCAAAGCGGTATGACAAAAGAAGCAGCACATCATGAACTGCGTGAAAGCTATTTAATTCATGATGAAAAAATTGAGCTTATGCAGCGCATTGTCGATTGTCAATTATCTGTTGTTCCAGATTTATATCGTTTAAAAGAAGAAGTAAGTATTTATATTGGGATTCCGTTCTGTCCAACGAAATGTGCATATTGTACATTCCCAGCGTATGCGATCAATGGACGCCAAGGATCTGTTGATTCATTCTTAGGCGGTTTACATTATGAGGTTCGTGAAATTGGTAAGTTTTTAAAAGAAAAAGGCGTGAAAGTAACAACGATTTACTACGGCGGCGGTACGCCAACAAGTATTACAGCTGAAGAAATGGACATGTTGTATGAAGAGATGTATGAGTCGTTCCCAGATGTAAAGCAAGTTCGTGAAGTAACGGTAGAAGCAGGGCGCCCAGATACGATTACACCAGAGAAGCTAGATGTGTTAAATAAATGGAATATCGACCGCATTAGCATTAATCCGCAGTCGTACCATCAAGAAACATTAAAAGCAATTGGACGTCATCATACAGTAGAAGAAACGATTGAAAAGTACCATCTTGCTCGCGAAATGGGTATGAATAATATTAATATGGACTTAATTATCGGTCTTCCAGGTGAAGGATTAGATATCTTTAAGCATACGTTAGATGAAACAGAAAAGCTTATGCCAGAATCGTTAACGGTGCATACATTATCCTTTAAGCGTGCTTCTGAAATGACGCAAAATAAGCGTAAATATAAAGTAGCAGGCCGCGAAGAGATTACAGCGATGATGCGCGAAGCAGAAGAGTGGACGAAAGAGCATAATTACGTACCTTATTATTTATATCGTCAAAAGAATATTTTAGGTAACTTAGAGAACGTCGGCTATGCAATGCCAAGTCAAGAAAGCATTTATAACATTGTCATTATGGAAGAAGTACAATCTATTATCGGTCTTGGCTGCGGTGCATCAAGTAAATTTGTTCATCCACAGACGGGAGCGATTACGCACTTTGCGAACCCGAAAGATCCAAAATCATATAATGATGGTTATGTAAAGTATACGGAAGATAAACTTAAAATTTTACAAGAGTTATTCGGATAAGAAACTGCCAGTTTGGCGGTTTCTTTTTTTCTTTGTAAAAGGTTGTCGAGAATAATCAGAAAAAGGAAGTAAAAATGAGCAGGAAATGTCTATTCGTGAACGAATTCATAAAATTATGAAAATTAAAAGGGGGAATATGCGGCATGTACATGACTGTTGGTAGAATTTTTGATTTAGCTGTGCAAAAATATCCACAGAAAGAAGCGTTAGTAGAACCTGCAAAAAACATTCGCTTTACATATAAACAGTGGGATATGGAAGTAAATAAAACGGCAAACGCTCTTCTTGCAGAAGGAGTACGAAAAGGAGACTGCGTTTCAGTATACTTATATAATTCACATGAATTTGTAACGGTTTACCTCGCTTGTGCGAAGATTGGCGCAATCTTTAACCCGATTAATTTCCGTTTGAAAGCGAAAGAAGTTTCCTACATATTACAAGATGCTTCCTCTAAAGTTGTTGTGTTTGAAAAAGAAGTTGAATCAACAATTGCGTTAATTGAACGTGACTTTCCGCAAACTTCATTTTGGTACATTGAAGAGGACACGCCGCCCTTTGCCGTTTCTTATCATGAAAAAGTAAATGAGGCAAAGGCAGAACCGACAGGCATTGAAGTGGATGAAATGGATTACTGCTCGATGCTTTATACGAGCGGGACGACTGGGAATCCGAAAGGGGTATTGCACCGCCACCGAGACATGGCTGAGCATAGTATGATTTGTACATATTATTTAAAATATAAACGCGATAGCGTTGGATTAGTTGTTGCGCCGCTATATCATTGCGGTGAATTGAACGCTGGTATTTTGCCGCGCATTCAAGTTGGTGGGAAAAATGTGATTTTGCATCATTTTGATACGAAATCAGTGTTAGAAACAATTCAAAAAGAGAAAATTACAACGTTCTTTGCGGCGCCGACAATGTGGAATATGCTGCTGCAAGAAGATTTAACAGAATATGATTTAACTTCGATGAAGGTTGGAATTTACGGCGGAGCAGCAATGGCACCGGCGCTTGTGAAAGAGTGTAAAGAACGTCTGTATATCGATCTTGTCCAAATTTATGGAATGACAGAGTTTGGCCCTGTTGTTGCGTTTCTTGTAGAAGAAGATCAAATTACAAAAGCAGGATCAGCGGGTACACCTTGCTTTAGTCATGAGGTGCGCATTGTGAAGTCAAATGAAGATGAACCATCCGAACCGGACGATATTCTTGCGCCTTACGAAGTGGGAGAAATCATTGTACGCGGGCCAAGCATGATGGCTGGATATCACAAGCGCGAAGAAGCAACGAAAAAGGTAATGTATAAAGATTGGTATCATTCTGGTGATCTTGGCTATTTTGATAAAGATGGGTACCTATATGTAGCAGACCGCGTTGATGACATGGTCATTAGCGGCGGTGTGAATGTTTACCCGCGTGAAATTGAGGACTTCTTGCATAGTCATGACGGTGTTTTAGACGTAGCTGTACTTGGTGAACCAGATGAACTATGGGGCGAGCGCGTCGTCGCGGTAGTTGTGAAGAAAGATGAGTCATTAACAGAAGAAGAATTAGAGCGTTACTGTAAAGAAAGTGATGAGTTAGCCGATTATAAACGCCCTCGTCGTTACGAATTTGCGAATGAGCTGCCGCGTAATGCGAGTGGGAAATTACAGAAATTTGTATTGCGTGAATCTTTGAAGGAAGCGAAGAAATCTTAAGATAGCGTAAAAGCACAGCTGCAGTTTTGTGGCTGTGCTTTTTCTTGTTAACTTGTTATGCTAAATACATATATTTCGTTTGAATATTTTTGCTTTTAAGTTATATTCAGCTATCTGAGGATCTCATGATCAGTATTGCCGCGATATGCAAGAAGATATAGAGGAAGTGGGAAGATGGAGAAAAGAGTCAAAGATATAATGAATGCTACGCAGCTGCTTTACGGCTTATTAATTGTGCTAGGATTTGTTCCAGGTATTATGACGGGAATGATTTTTGATGCACCAGGTTCAGAAAAGGATATTTTCAGACGGTGCATTTTTTATTCGTATCCTTGTTTTGTTTTAACAGTCATAGTAACAGCACTACTGGCAAGGATATTTTATCGAAGAGGGAAATACAAGCTAATCAAATGGTTCAATATAATTCCTACCTTTTGGTTTCTTTGGTTTATCTTTTGGTCCTATTATTGGAGCTTACAAGGTTAAAAGTTTATGGGGAAATATTAAAATGCTCAGAATGATTTCGAGCATTTTTGTGCTGTGTACATTCATGATAGAATGGGAAAAGCGCGAATAAGGAAAGGAACTTTGCATGAGAATTAATAAATTCATTAGTGAAACAGGTTATTATTCAAGAAGAGAAACGGATCGTCTCATTGCTGCAAAGCGAATTACCGTGAACGGTGAAATTTGTGAGCCTGGACAAGAAGTAGAACCTGATGACATTGTCCTTGTTGACGGGAAGCCGATTCCTAAGAAGACGCACCCTATTTATATTGCATTAAATAAACCGGTTGGGATTACCTGTACAGCGGCGAAGCATATTGAAGGAAATATTATCGATTTTGTTAATTATCCGGAACGCATTTTTCCAATTGGCCGCTTAGATAAAGCATCACAAGGATTAATTTTAATGACAAATGATGGCGATATCGTAAATAAAATGATGCGCTCCGAATATGGTCACGAGAAAGAATATATTGTCACAGTTGATCAGCCATTTGACGATGCTTTCTTAAAAGGAATGGCCGGCGGTGTAACGATTCGCGATGGAAAAACGAATCCGTGTGAGATACACCGGATCAGTGATTGTGTCTTCCGAATTATTTTGACGCAAGGGATGAATCGGCAAATTCGCCGGATGTGCCGCGCATTTGGCTATACCGTTATGAGGTTAGAGCGCATTCGGATTATGAATATCACACTAGATGGAATAGAGATAGGGAAGTGGCGCGATTTGACTGAGGAGGAACTGAGTAAGCTTCTTGCGCTGTTAGGATAAAAGAAAAAGAAGGAGGCGATGCCTCCTTCTACTAGTGAGTCGAATATCGTCGAAGGGTCTTTAAATCGTGTCGAATCGCCGATATAGTGCAGACCCGTCTTTCTTACTTACGTGTAAATCCTTCTTCATCAAGGTATTGTGCTGCTTCTTTGTAAGAGTTAAATGTACCATCTAACTGTATCCCAGCATAAACGTTCCACATATCTTCATCTTCTTTAATAAGAGTTAAGGTATGATTGTCCTCATTTACCCACTCTTCTTCTTGAAAGTTCTCCGCAATTGCAACTTCTTCTACTGGTTCTTGTGAAAGGGAAACAATTGATTTTTCAAGTAAGGAGCGAAGTTCTTCCGCTGAAAAATCGCGGATGTTCACCATTCCTTTATCGTTCGTTTTGTAGCCTTTTAGATGCCCGGCATAGACAAATCCATTTCCGTTCGGATGTAAATGGTATACAACATTCTTTTTGTCTAGGCGGCTTTCTTCATAATGAAAATTAATGCGTCCTAGAGAGACAGTTTTTCTTTCTAGCTCTGGAAAAGATTCAATAATCGTTAATTTTTCTTCAAAAGTTAGCATAGTTCCTCCGTAATTGTAATTAATAATGTGATGGTTCATTATATCACTCTGCTTGTAAGTCCACAATCAGATAAGCGAGTAAGGCAACAAAGAAAATGCTGACAGCCGGTGCGGCAAATACATGTCCAGCTGTAAATGCGGTGGCGATTGCAAGCGCGATTGCTGTGCCAAGCAACATATATTTTACTGTAATAATAGACTTGAAGTTTGTGAGAATGCGCAACATAAGCCTGATACCGAAGTAAACAAATGGCAGTATGTATATGATGAATCCGATAATACCGAACCAGAAGAATAGGTCATGGAAGTCTCTTTCTACCACTTTTGGTGTTTCTTCATAGTTGCCGGCATAGCCCATGCCTAACAATTTTTGTGACAGTGGTGCTTCTTGAAAGTACTTTTGATGCATGTTTAAAAATTTGTCACGATCACTATAAATTAAACTGTTTACTTCTCCAGTTGTTAACGTTCGTTCTTCTTGTTTATTAGGTTGTTGTTCTTGTTGTTTATTAGGCTGTTGTTCTTGTTGTTGTTTATTAGGCTGTTGTTCTTGTTGTTGTTTACTAGGTTGTTGTTCTTGTTGTTGTTTATTAGGTTGTTGTTTATTATATATTTGTAAGTGAATGTCCATATTTTTGGCGATGGGAGTATGTGGCGTTACAATTATGACACCTCCTAATACAATCAAGGCGAGAATTGTATTAATGAGCTGCGGACGGCTTCGCTTCATCATATATTCGATAAACGAAAAGAATAGTGACACTCCTAATGTCACAATAATAGATACGTATCCAACCTTTGTTCCGATCATAATACTGGAATAGAGTGCTAGTATCGTCGGAAGCCAGTAGTATGCTTGCGTAAAAGAAGTTGTCTTATGAATCGAGTATAGGACAATAACTGGGAATGTAATAGCTAAAATGGCACTGATTTCGTTTGCGGCATAAAACCATCCTTTCGAGCCAATTTTCTCGATCGTATAACTTTGATAGTCTGTTCCAGTTGCGATGGAAATAACCATGACAAAACTCATAAATAAACTGGCATATAAGAAATAACGTAATAATGTATCGTACGAGTTTTGCTTGCCTCGCAAAGTTTTAAAGACAAGAATATATCCGAACAACATAACGATTGGATACATACATTTAGCCATAAACTTAACTTCTTCTCCAAGTGAAATGGGATGTTTTACAACGAGATTATTAAGAAGTCCAGCTGTCATGATAACGCCTAATAGGCAAATATACACGATAGATTTTTTATTTTTCTGATAAATAAATAGATAGATCATCGCAAGAAGCATCACGCCAAAACGTACGACAATACTTAACGTTGCATCCATATGTAACATTTGAATGGACAGTGATGTTAATAAATCTAAGACCGGTTGCAGTGCTATGAATAATAGAAAGAAATACGTGAAATAATGTTCCTTTTGTATCAATTTGGTACTCATTTTGTCCCCTTTCATAATCGAAGAAATGAATGTAGTTTTTTTTATACAATACACTACTTTGGTAAAATAGTAAATAAATGGCAGGGTAATTGCGAGTAAATTCGACAGAAAATTAAGAAAAAAAGAAGGGTTTTGAAAGCCCTTTCTATAATTATATAAGGATAACAGATTATAGAAGGAGAGAGAGTTTATGACAGTTTCAAGCAAAGCAGAATCAGTAATTGTACAATATGAAGGGCGCGTTGCGACGATTATGTTAAATCGTCCAGAAGTGCTAAATGCATTGGATGAGCAAACGTTAAAAGAACTACTACAAAAATTAAAAGAAGTAGCTGCAAGTTCTGTTCATGTTGTGGTACTATGCGGAAACGGCCGTGGTTTTTCAGCGGGCGGCGATATTAAATCGATGTTAGCAAGCGGAGATGAAAGTGCGTTTGACGGCATTATGAATACTATTTCCGAAATTATTGTAGCGCTGTATACAATGCCAAAGCTTGTGATTAGTGCGATTCATGGCCCTACGGCAGGGCTTGGACTTAGCATTGCCTTAACAGCTGATTACGTAATGGCTGATACTTCATCTATTATTGCGATGAATTTCATTGGCATCGCTTTAATTCCAGATGGCGGCGGACACTTCTTCTTACAAAAACGCCTTGGCGAGCATATGGCAAAAGAAATCATTTGGGAAGGAAAGAAATTATCCGCAAGCGAAGCGCTTGAGATTGGCATGATTGATGAAGTAATCGGTGAGAATTTCCAAGGTGCAGTGAAACAAAAAATTAGCGAATGGCTGCAAAAACCAATTGCTTCTATGATTCAAACGAAGCAAGTTTTGGCTGAATTAAACCGCCCTTCGTTAGAAAAAACGCTAGAGCTTGAAAAACGTGGTCAATACGCAATGAGAAGAACAGCGGATCATCGTGAAGGAATTACTGCATTTTTAGAGAAGCGTCCACCGGTGTTTAAAGGGGAATAAAAGTTTTATAAAAATAGAAAGTGTTAACACATTTTTTTGTATAATGGTGTTAGCACTTTTTTCTTGAATGATAAAAGGAGAAGTGGATGAGCTTAAAACAAAAAAGAATAAGCATAATCATAATCGTAGGATGGTTACTCGTATACGTGCTGTTACACCGCACACCAACCGCAGCAATTCGAACAGAGATGTTTCTATCTGGAAACCCAAAGGCAGCTATAAAAAGTGAGATTGAGAGAATGGAAGACCCATATGACGGTGTTGTGCCAGATCATCTCCGCGCTTTTTACGGTGTGCCAGAGAAAGAATATGAAAATTATTTCTTTCCAGAAATAAGTCATATTTCATCTAGTATTTATATGTCGTCAGCTTGTGTAAAAAAACATTGGTTTTTATATTATGCAGAGTTAGGGTGTTTTTGAGTATAGAAATTCACGTAACTACTCAGCCATACACTTCATTAGCAGATATATTGCTCGCATGAAGATAAAAATGTAAATGCACCTTGTTACTTTTCTTTGTTTTAAAACTTTGTATGTGGCAGAAAAGGGCCCTGACCGCTCCTATGCATAGCCAGACGCTCTCGCTCATCTAAAGAAAGAGGTTTTTAAGTTATACTTATAATAGAAGAAAAAGGAGGTATCCTCATGTCAGCTTATAATAAAATCGTCCGCGATCGTGTACCAGAAATGATTTTAATGTCTGGTAAAACATATACGTCGAAAAAATTAAGTAAACAAGAGTACATAGAAGAATTATCGAAAATTGGAATAGAGGAAATGCGTGAGTTTGTATCTATGCAAGAACGTGAGCATGCATTAGATTCATTAGCCGATGCATTAGAAGTGATTAAAGCATTGGCACAAGCAGAAGGTGTAACCTTAGAAGATGTTGAGCGTGTTCGCCAGGAGAAAGAAGCGGAGCGCGGCGGATTTGAAAAAGGTGTGTATTTAGTGGAAGTGAGTGAAGAGTAGAAGGCATCGCAGTATATGCGATGCCTTTTATCTCGCTATTCGTCGGCAGTAAGACCACAATCTTAAATTGTGAGGAAGATAGGTGGGAAACTCACTGATGGACTTAGCTTTATTTAAAAGTAAAGCGCCCGATAGTTAAATAACGACTACTTAATTATTTATTGTTTTTGGATGGTAGTTTAATAAGCAAATATATTAACGAATTCTAGCCTTACGGAAGCCATCAAATACACTGATTGCTGCAAATAAAATAAAGATGAAAATTCCACCGCCAACTACCCATGTTTCAAATTGATTAGCTGTTATGTTACATAAATTAGTCATATACGTAATATAATCTTTGGTTATCACATTCGGATTTATTACTATAACAGTGAATACAATGGTGGAGATAAGCTGGAGTGTAGTATTACAAATTGCAATTCCTTTTGTCCATTGTCCTTGTATTAATTTATAGAGAGCTAATGCTACTTCGAAACAAATTACAACAAGAACGATTGGCCAATATCCAAGTAAAGCTTCCTGATTAAAAGTTAGGGTCACGAGTTCAAGTCCGTCTCTGCCGCGTTCATATACACCTACAAGATGACTCGCATAAAAATAAAGAGTTGACCAAATCGCAGTCCACATTAAACTTCCAAATACTTCGCCCTTCGTAATCGCTTTTTTCTTAGGAATGTTAGGGGTATTCTTCAAATCATCAGGTGTCCATTTTTTAAAGCTTGCTGTTAATGGCTCCCCATCTCTTCCTTTATCTACTCTTTCTAAAATAGCAAACACAAGTGTTAGCCAAAAGAATACGTGGATCCCTACTTCAATGATGCCCCCTATTCCTTTTCCTATAAGACTAAAAACAGTATTTATAACCGCTTGTTCGCCGCCATAGCCAATAAAATGTTCGGCAATCACCGAGATTAACGAAATGACAGCGGCAATCGGTAAAATCATTTTTAGTAGCGTCACATATCCCTCAAAATAGTGTGGACCAATTAAGTGCATTGGCCAGTCTCGATAACCATTAGCCATTGTGACTGGATTCCCCAATTTTGCAAGAACCGCCTTTACATCTTCTTCACTATAATCATCAGGCAGCATATCCTCAATGGTTGACCGTAACTCTAGCGCAATATCCTCACGATTTTTTTCAGGCAGCCTCCGAGTAACTTCTTGTATATAAATCTCAATCAGATTCATCGTCTTCCTCCCTTTTTAATAAGCTATAGAGCTCTTTCGAATTCTTAAGCCATTCCCTTTTTAACTGCAAAAAGATCTCTAACCCATATTCACTTAAAACATAAAACTTACGGGGTCTACTCTCAGACGTATCCCAACTACTTGTCACTAATTCCTGTTTCTCCAATCGGCGAAGCAATGGATATAAGGTACTTTGTTCAATGGTAATGCCCGATTCCTCCAATAACTGAACAAGTGAATATCCATACTGGGGTGTTCGTAATTGACTTAAAACGGCTAATGTCAACGTTCCCCTCCTAAGCTCAGTCGTTAATGAATTCAATAAAGTACTCATTTACCCACCTCCCTTTTTATTTACTATATGTCATACAGTATATAATTCATGCTATGCATCATACAGTATTTTTGTTACAACATTATTTGACATGAAATTTGATTCATCTTTTTTTTAAGTCTACAATGGGAGTTCCGTTTTATTTCTATTTCGTCATTTTTCTATTATACTGAATATTAGAACGATAAAAGAGAGGGGAAAAGCATATGGCACATAACGTAAAAGACACAATGGAGCTAATTAAACAACTTGTTTCAATTCCAAGTCCATCTGGAAATACGAACACAATTATTCGTTTTATTGAGGACTACGTAAAAGAGTGGAATGTAGAAACGAAGCGCAACAATAAAGGCGGCCTAATTATAACGGTGAAAGGGGAAGACGATACGAAACAACGTCTCCTTACTGCTCACGTTGATACATTAGGCGCAATGGTAAAAGAAATGAAAGCGGACGGACGCCTACGATTATCTATGATTGGCGGATTTCGCTGGAATGCGGTAGAAGGAGAATATTGCGAAATCGAAACAGCATGTGGTAAAACGTATACTGGTACAATTTTAATCCATCAAACGTCTGTCCACGTATACAAAAATGCTGGAGAAGCAAAACGTGACGAACAAAATATTGAAATTCGTATCGATGAGCGTGTCTCTTCACCAGAAGAAGTACGCGAACTTGGCATTGAAGTAGGGGATTTCGTATCATTTGATCCGCGCGTTCAAATGACAGACAGCGGCTACATTAAATCGCGCCACTTAGATGACAAAGCAAGCGTAGCGATCTTACTGCAATTGATTAAAAGATTACAAGACGAAAATACGAAACTACCATATACAACTCATTTCTTAATCTCTAATAATGAAGAAATCGGTTATGGCGGTAACTCTAATATTCCAGAAGAAACAGTAGAATACTTAGCGGTTGATATGGGTGCACTTGGCGATGGTCAAGCATCAGATGAATACACGGTATCGATCTGTGCGAAAGACTCGAGCGGTCCATACCATTATGCAATGCGCAAACATTTAGTAGAACTTGCGAAAACAAATAATATCGAATATAAAGTGGATATCTATCCATTCTACGGATCTGACGCATCAGCAGCAATCCGCGCCGGAGTAGATGTGAAGCATGGATTAATTGGTCCTGGTATTGATGCTTCTCATGCTTATGAGCGTACACATGAGACATCGATTGCGCATACAGAGGCGCTTATTTATGCGTATGTACAATCACAGTTAGTAGGAGAATAAGGAATAAAGGAAAGAGCTGATCTGAGTGAGGATTGGCTCTTTTTTTATATAAGGGGTTCTGCCGCTGATTAAAATAAAGCTTTCATGAAATTAAGTTACTAAAAGTATCCTTATGTTGTTTTGCGACATATGTCGTGTTACGATGTATGTTAGGAGGTGGAAAAATGGATAAAGAGATGATGAAAGGAAGTATTGATATACTCGTACTTTCTATAATTTCTCACGATGATACTTACGGTTATGAAATTATTCAAAAACTTAAAGAACAAAGTAACGATGTTTACCATATGAGTCAAGGCACACTATATCCAGCACTCAAACGAATGGAACAAAAGAATTTGATTGAATCTTACTGGGGAGAATCAGAAACAGGACAAAAAAGAAAATTTTACCGTATTACTGCAGCTGGCAAGGAAGAACTAGGGAAGAAGCTGAATTATTGGGAGCAAATTACTGCGCTTATTCAAGCTTGCAGGAAAGGAGAATTTGCATGAAAGAGTTTGAAAATTACATAGAACGTATTGTAAAAAAGACTGCTCTAGATAAGGCGGCTCGTGAAGAACTATCTTTAGAATTGCTCGATCACCTCAATAGTTTAAAAGAAGAATATATTAAAAAAGGGATGTCTGCAAAACAAGCAAAACAATTAGCCATACAACATTTTGGAGAACCAAATTTTATTGGTGGAGAACTTCGAAAATCTATTTTTCCATATGAAAAGTTCATAAAGCGTTTTGCATGGTCTTTATTTGTTCCTTACATATTATTCTTTATTTGGTATGAGTACTTAGGAAATAGCGTTGGTCGTGAGTGGTTTCTTGGGATTATTGAGCAATTTTCAAGAAATCATGATGTGATGTGGTTGCTTCGCACTTTTATTGATATTACACCTTTCTATACCCTTTTTCTGTATAACATACCTGGTTTTTGGATAGCTCATGCAGTTAAACCCATTATCTTAATGATTCCATTGGGATTTTTAATTCCGATTTTATTTCATAGGTTCCGTTCTTTTAAAGCAGCTTTCATGCTCTTTATTAAATTAAATTTAAGCATTGAGTTGTTGTATATTGTCATGCTAGTAGGTACTTTTAGCACGACTGGTCTTATTTTAGATTTGGTTGGTCTCTTAGTTGGGTTTATGGGGTGGAAATTACTACAGAGGCTGCAAGTTAAGAAATTCATTAAACCATCTAATCCGAACTATGTGAAGTGATAAGTTTATTGTAATTCATTCACAAAAGATCTTGGGTCTAAATAAAAAATATACAGGAATTTTTTTGTCTTATTATTATTCAGGTGGCAATTTAGACTATTCCTTATATGTAAAAAAGCGCTATTCTTTTGTTAAGCACATACACGAAAGAATAGCGTTTTTGAGATTAATATAAAATTCATTTACTTTTACTAGATTCCTTATATAATAAAAATGAAAGCACTTACATTATAGGAGGTTTGTGATGAAAAAAGTAAAGAAAGATAGAAAAGCACGCTCTATTATGCAAACGATTGCATTATCTTCACTTGTTTTAGGGACATCTTTACTGTACACGCCAGCTTCATCATCGGCTTATGCTGCCGCTAACGACAACAATGTAGAGTGGAATGGTTTATTCCATGACCAAGGTCCTGTTTATGATAGCGCGCCAGAACCGACATCTGCTCAAAGTGTGATGCTGAAATTCCGGACGTTTAAAGGGGATATTACCGGTGTCAATATAAAGTATTATGATACCGTTGACGGGGCGTTCCATGTTATTCCGATGTCATGGGCGTCGGGTGATTCTACGGGGACGTTTGATTATTGGCAAGGAACAATCCCGGCTAGTTCTTCGCGAAAATATTATCGTTTCCAAATTACTGATGGGTCTTCTTCTATTTGGTATAATGCGAACGGCCCTTCTACATCTGAACCATCATCAGGTGATTTTTATGTTCTTCCGAATTTTAAAACGCCGGATTGGATGAAAAATGGTGTGATGTATCAGATTTTCCCTGACCGCTTTTATAATGGTGATACTTCGAATGACGTGCAAACGAATGCATACACTTATGACGGTGCATCAACGGAGAAAAAAGCTTGGGGAAGCAGCGTTTATGCTAATTCTGGTCATACGAACAACCTTGTGTTCTTCGGCGGTGATTTGGCGGGAGTCAATCAGAAGCTCGGTTACATTAAACAAACATTAGGAGCGAATATCATTTACTTAAATCCTATTTTTAAATCTCCTTCTAACCATAAGTATGATACACAAGATTATATGAATGTGGATCCTGCATTTGGGGCAAACGAAACTTTGCAAACGCTATCATCGAATGTTCATAGTACAGCAAACGGACAAAAAGGGTATTTAGTATTAGATGGTGTATTTAACCATACTGGAGACACTCATCCATGGTTTGATAAGTACAATCAATCTTCCTTTTTAGGCGCTTTTGAGTCGCAATCGAGCCAATGGTCTAATTATTATACATTCCAGTCTTGGCCGAATACATATGCTAGCTTTTTAGGATTTAACAGTTTGCCGAAGCTAGATTATGGAGCGAGTGGGTCACCAGTAAGAAAGCAAATATATGGCAATAGTGATTCCGTAGCAAAAACGTATTTGAAAGCCCCGTATAACATTGATGGCTGGCGATTAGATGCACCTCAATATACAGATGCTGGCGGTGCAGATGCTGGTGGAGGAAATGGTAGTAGTTTGGTGAATCACCAAATTTGGTCTGAATTCCGAAGTGCCGTGAAGTCTGTAAACGAGAATGCAGCAATATTTGGCGAATACTGGGGAAATGCAAATTCTTGGACAAATCAAGGGAACCAATGGGATAGTACCACAAACTTTGACGGATTTACACAACCAGTTTCTCAGTGGATCACAGGAAAAGATTTCAATAGCAATGCGGCTTCCGTATCTACTTCCGGGTTTGACAACTGGTTAAGAGGGACGCGTGCAAATTATCCAGCAAACGTTCAGCAAGCGATGAGCAATCATTTATCCAATCACGATATTTCACGTTTTGGCGAACGTGCTGGCGGCGATATTTGGAAGACGTATTTAGCGCTTATTTTTCAAATGACGTATGTTGGTACGCCAACGATCTATTACGGAGATGAATATGGCATGATGGGAGGCGCCGATCCTGACAACCGCCGTACGTTTGACTGGTCACAAGGGAATACTTCTAATCGTGCTGTAGCTTTAACGCAAAAACTTATCAGTATCCGTAATCAATACCCGGCATTAAGAACAGGTTCGTTTATGACGCTGCAAACAGATGATACAAATAAAATCTATTCCTATGGCCGCTTTGACACAACAAACAGAATCGCAGTTGTACTTAACAATGATTCTGTCGGTCATAGTGTAACCGTTCCTGTATGGCAACTCAGCATGCAAAATGGCAGTATCGTTACAGACAAATTGACTGGTAAAACGTACACAGTTCAGAATGGAATTGTTACTCTTACAGTTGATGGGCATTACGGTGCAATTTTAGCACAATAAATCGTATAACCAATATATCTCCATGGATTGCTCTTGTTTTGCCAGCTAAGCTGAGCACTCTTAAAGTGTTTTTGAAACAAGCAAAGGCTTCCTCGATTTCAGCGAGGGAACCTTTGCTATTTTTTTGTAAAGGAATTTTCCATTTTTTCAGATAGAATTTCACCTTTGTAAGTATATAAATATGCAATTTTACATATGTTCCTGAATTTATCTACATCTTTAAAACTTAATGTTAAGATTATGCAGGAAGGTAGCGTAATCATTTTTGAAAATAAGGAGGAGTTCAGATATGTTCGTGAAAAGAAAACTACCTATACTTACGGTCTTATTATTACTATTTAGTTTAATCGTAACTGTTTTTCCTACAAATTCTGCTTATGCAGCTGAGGGCAATCGTATACTGGATATTTATGGAGATCCAGTCAAGACAAATAAAGATTATATAATGGTACGTAAAATTTGGGATGGTAAGCCTCGGTATGCTGCTTATGCAGGTGTAGGTCAGAAGAAACTTGGGGTAACTTATGAGAAGTTTGCGGGTTGGCATTATGTAATTCAGTATAAAGATAAATCTTATTATGGTACTGCTGAGACTCATAAGGATACAAAAGGTAATGAGTACTATGGTACACCTATCAATTTTGAAGCTCCAGATGGGGTAGAAAGTGATGGATATATAAGACATAATACACCAGTTACCATGTCAATGTGGATTGGTGGACCGAATGCTGAGGCAGGAGGAACTAAAAAATATGTCAATGCAGGGAATCGCGGCTGGATTTATTTTAGCGACCAATCAAAAAGCACGTTAACAGTTTGGGAACAAAATTCACAGGAAATCAATTTAATAACAGGTAAAACTGATTACCTGAGAGATAAAATGGGCAGACCTTGTGATTGGTACAGTGCAGATCCACAAAATTCTGAGTATGGCGTTACATCATATTTCGAGCTAGAGACTTCAGAGCAACCATTTTCAAATCAAGATAAATTATGGGGAAGTTCTGCGCCGCCATATCAATCTGGTTTTGAATTCGTACCTTTACAATAAAAAAATCGATTACATGTAGCAAATAAAAAAGCGAAGAATGATAAATATTCTTCGCTTTTTTAATGAAATTGTAGGGTAAAAGCGACGCTATGTATGGAATAGTCTCGCCTTATAACAAAGTAAACGATGTATATATTATGTATATAGGTTTTTATATTGTTACATTTATTTTTTTGACATGCTTACTATGCAGAATACAACATAACCATTACTTGCTTGCTCCCTTTGTTTTAACATGTTTCCAAAAGAATTCCCCTTCCTCAAGGAATGAGAAGGGTGAAGCCCAATGAGTAGGGAGGGGATGAATTTTGGTTGGCGTAAGTCAAAGGATTGAAAAAGGAATTTCCTCGAATCAGATAGAATGTATGTAAAGAATGATTTGGATCTCAAAGTTATCGTTTGCTGGCTGTGGGCGGTG
>NZ_JQKQ01000035.1:0-45617 GCF_000746135.1 Bacillus sp. UNC322MFChir4.1 | reverse complement strand
TGTTATCCGGTATTAGCCCCGGTTTCCCGGAGTTATCCCAGTCTTATAGGCAGGTTACCCACGTGTTACTCACCCGTCCGCCGCTAACTTCTTAAGAGCAAGCTCTTAATCGGTTCGCTCGACTTGCATGTATTAGGCACGCCGCCAGCGTTCATCCTGAGCCAGGATCAAACTCTCCAATAAAGTGTTTGTCTAGCATCATAAATAAAAATTGACGTTTCACGTTGTTTGTTTCGTTTAGTTTTCAAAGTTCAATGTCGCGTTTTGGCGACTTTCATAATATAACATAACATTTCATGTTCGTCAACAAATTGTTTTAACATTTTGTTTCAACGAATTGCTGACTCTGCCTATTATATAGACTTTGCTTCTCCTACGCAAGCCCTTTTTATAAAAAAAAGAATAAGGGAAGTTCCCTTATTCTTCTGAGCTTTCTTGATCTTCTTGTATCTCTTCTTCATCTTCTTTTTGTGTTTTTGCTACCGTTGCTACTTCTTGCTCGCCTTCTAAACGAATTAAACGAACACCTTGTGTATTACGTCCCATTTGAGAAATTTGATCAACCGGCATACGGATTAAAACACCCGCTGCTGTAATCAGCATAATATCTTCTTCACCATTTACAGACTTAACAGCAATTAACTTACCATTCTTATCTGTAATATTACATGTTTTAAGTCCTTTACCCCCACGGCTTTGGAGGCGATATTCTTCAACTGGCGTTCGCTTGCCATAACCATTTTTCGTTACAATTAAAACATCCATTTCATCTTCAACGATTTCCATGCCAACTACTTGATCTTCCTCACCTAACGTAATAGCTTTCACACCCGCTGCATTACGTCCCATCGAGCGAACATCTTGTTCATGGAAGCGAATTAACATACCGTTACTCGTTCCCACAATCATATCTTTTTCGCCTGTTGTTAATCGAACAGAAATAACTTCATCATCTTCACGAAGTGATATTGCAATTAAACCATTATTACGTATGTTAGCAAACGATGAAAGTGGTGTTCTTTTTGCAATACCCTGTTTCGTCGTAAAGAATAAGTAATGGTCATCACTGAATTCTCGGATTGGGATAATCGCATTTACCCATTCATCTTTATCTACTTCTAATAAATTAATAATCGGTATACCCTTAGCTGTACGGCTATACTCTGGGATTTCATATCCCTTCGTCCGGTATACTTTCCCTTTATTTGTGAAGAATAGAATATGATCATGTGTAGATGTTGTTAACAAATGTTCTACAAAATCATCATTGTTCGTCCCCATACCTTGAACTCCACGTCCGCCACGATTTTGCGTTTTGTACGTAGAAGCTGGTAATCGTTTTACATACCCATTATGAGTAAGTGTAATTACAATGTTTTGCTCTGGAATTAAATCTTCATCCTCGATTGCTTCCATACCGCCAATTGTAATTTCTGATCTTCGTGTATCATTAAAGCGATCTTTAACTTCTGTTAATTCTTCACGAATAATTTCAAGAACTTTCTCTTCATCTGCGAGAATTGCTTTTAACTCCGCAATCAATGCAAGTAGTTCTTGATATTCTTGTTCGATTTTTTCACGCTCTAACCCTGTTAAACGTTGCAAACGCATATCTAAAATTGCTTGGGCTTGCTTTTCACTTAAGCCAAAACGTTCCATTAATCCTTGCTTTGCAATGTCTGCTGTCTTCGAATTACGAATTAGAGTAATTACTTCATCAAGATGATCTAACGCAATGCGTAAACCTTCTAAAATATGAGCACGAGCTTCCGCTTTCTCTAATTCATATGCAGTACGTCTACGGATAACGACCTTCTGATGATCCAGGTAATAATATAGACATTCTTTTAAATTTAATACTTTCGGTTCTCCATTTACGAGCGATAGCATATTAATACCAAAGCTTGTCTGAAGTGCTGTATGTTTATATAAGTTATTCAATAACACATTTGCATTAGCATCTCGTCGTAATTCCATAACGATACGCATACCAGTTCGATCTGATTCATCACGTAAATCTGTAATACCATCAATCTTTTTGTCTCGAACAAGCTCCGCAATCTTTTCAATCAATCTTGCTTTATTCACTTGATATGGTAGTTCAGTCACAATAATAGATTGTTTCCCATTTGCCTTCTCTTCGATTTCTACTTTTGCACGAAGAATTACTGTACCACGCCCTGTTTCATACGCTCTTCGAATTCCACTTCGTCCAAGAATTTGACCAGCTGTTGGGAAGTCTGGGCCGGGAATATACTCCATTAATTCCGCAATCGTAATCTCCGGATTATGACTTAACGCTAATACCCCATCAATTACTTCACCAAGCTGATGCGGAGGAATGTTCGTTGCCATCCCAACCGCAATACCTGTTGCACCATTTACTAATAAATTAGGAAAGCGCGCAGGTAATACAATCGGTTCTCTTTCCGAACCATCATAGTTATCTTGATAATCAATTGTATTTTTTGTGATATCACGCAATAGTTCCATAGAAATCTTGGACATTTTTGCCTCTGTATAACGCATCGCAGCCGCCGAATCACCATCGACAGAACCGAAGTTACCATGTCCATTTACTAGCATATAACGTTGACTAAAGTCTTGGGCCATTCGCACCATTGTTTCATATACCGCCGAATCACCGTGTGGATGATACTTACCAATTACTTCACCAACAATACGCGCAGACTTCTTATACGCCTTATCAGCAGTAATCCCTAAATCGTTCATCGCATATAAAATTCTGCGGTGAACAGGTTTTAATCCATCACGAACATCTGGCAGTGCACGAGATACGATAACGCTCATCGCATAATCTAAAAACGAGGTACGCATTTCTTGGCTAATATTAATTTCTCGAATTCGGCCTTGTTGTTGGTTGTCTGACATCAACCAGCACCTCCTCATTACATTTCCGATCGATATATCATGTTCATTTATACGTAGAAGACAGGAATACTCCGATTCCTGTCATCAGTCATTAAATATCAAGGTTTTTCACATATTTTGCATTTTCTTGGATAAAGTTACGACGTGGTTCAACTTTATCACCCATTAAAATTTCAAATGTTTCATCCGCTTCGATTGCATCTTGAAGCGAAACTTGAAGAAGTGAACGTATTTCTGGATCCATTGTTGTTTCCCATAACTGCGCTGGATTCATTTCTCCAAGACCTTTATAGCGTTGAATACCTGGTTTTGGTAGTTTCGGAATTTCCGCTAATATACTTTCAAGTTCTTTATCGTTGTAAGCATATTCAACTCGCTTACCTTGTTGCACTTTATATAATGGCGGTTGTGCAATATATATATAACCGTGCTCAATAATTTGACGCATATAACGGTAGAAGAACGTTAATAATAGGGTGCGAATATGAGCACCGTCGACATCAGCATCCGTCATAATAATAACTTTATGATAACGCGCCTTTTCAATATCAAAGTCTCCGCCAATACCTGTACCAAGCGCAGTAATAATTGTACGCACCTCATCGTTTGATAAAATTTTATCTAAACGAGCTTTTTCGACGTTAATAATTTTTCCCTTAAGCGGTAAAATTGCTTGAAAATGACGATCACGCCCTTGTTTTGCTGAACCACCCGCAGAATCACCCTCTACGATATAAATTTCACTAATAGAAGGATCTTTAGAAGAACAATCTGCAAGTTTTCCTGGCAAGCTTGATACTTCTAGTGCACTTTTTCTTCGCGTTAATTCACGAGCCTTTTTCGCCGCCACACGTGCGCGAGCTGCCATCGTTCCCTTATCTACAATTTTTCGAGCGACATTTGGGTTTTCAAGTAAAAACTTTTCAAGTGCTTCAGAGAAAACTGATTCTGTAATTGTTCTCGCTTCGCTATTTCCGAGTTTCGTTTTCGTTTGCCCTTCAAATTGCGGATTTGGATGTTTAATGGATACAATAGCCGTTAAACCTTCACGAACATCTTCACCCGTTAAATTACTATCAGCATCTTTTAAAATATTATTTTTCCGGCCATAATCATTAATCACACGTGTTAATGCTGTTTTAAATCCAACTTCATGCGTACCACCTTCATACGTATGAATATTATTTGTAAATGAATAAATGTTAGTTGTATATCCTTCGTTATATTGAAGAGCAACCTCAATTTGAATTCCATCTTTTGCACCTTCTACATATACCGGCTCTTCATGTATCGGCTCTTTAGAGCGATTTAAATGCTCAACATAAGACTTAATACCGCCTTCATAATGGAATTCTTTCTTTTGTTTATGCTCACGTTTATCTTCAATTGTTAGTTTAATATTACGATTTAAAAACGCTAGTTCTCGTAAACGAGTTGCTAACGTATCAAATTCATATTCCGTAGTTTCAGTAAAAATTTCTGCATCTGGTTTGAAACGCGTTACTGTTCCTGTGTGATCTGTATCCCCAATCACCTTTAAGTCTGCAACCGGAATACCACGTTCATATTTTTGATAATGAATTTGCCCGTCACGGTGAACAAATACCTCTAGCTCCGTTGATAATGCATTTACGACAGAAGCACCTACACCATGTAAACCACCAGAAACTTTATAACCGCCGCCGCCAAATTTCCCACCTGCATGAAGGACTGTCATAATAACTTCTACAGCGGGACGACCCATTTTCTCGTGCATCCCAACCGGAATACCACGACCATCATCTGTTACTGTAATACTATTGTCTTCCTCAATAGCTAGATTAATCTCATCACAATATCCTGCTAATGCCTCGTCAATACTATTATCAACAATTTCCCATACAAGATGATGAAGACCTTTTCCACTCGTCGAACCAATGTACATCCCTGGACGTTTTCGAACCGCTTCTAGTCCTTCCAATACCTGTATTTGACTTTCATCATATGCATTCTCTTGCATTTCCTTTTGTTCCATTGACACAAAGATCACCTACTTTTCCATTTAGACAGAAGTTATTTATCTTCTTCTCCACAATCCACTGTGCCGTTCGTTACATGAATTGTTTTTGCTTGTTTTAATGTATCATGCTCAATTCCATCAACACTTGTCGTTGTTACAAACGTTTGCACTTTTCCTTGAATCGTATTAAGCAGATGTGATTGCCTGTAATCATCTAGTTCCGATAACACATCATCTAATAAAAGGATTGGATATTCGTTAACTTCTGAATAAATCAATTCGATCTCAGCTAACTTTAGGGAAAGCGCGGTCGTTCGTTGTTGTCCTTGCGAACCAAAAACTTGAACATTTTTCCCATTAACAAAGAATTGCAAATCGTCACGGTGAGGACCAATTAAGGTTGTACCACGGAAGATTTCACGTTGTTTCACAGATTGGAAACTTTCATAGTATACTTCTTCTATTTTCGACAAATCCATGGATTCTGATACATCTATGCTTGGTTTATAAACTATTTCTAGTTCTTCAAGTCCTCTGCTAATTCCTTGATGAATTGGAGCTGCCCATTCTTGTAATAGACGTAAAAATTCAAAACGTTTTTTTAACACTTTTACACCATGCTCAACGAGTTGAATTGTAAACACATCTAGCATAGCTTCATCACTTTTACTGCTTCCTTGCATTTTTTTAAGCAAATGATTACGCTGTGTAAGGACTTTTTGATATTGACTTAATTCATACAAATACACAGGAGCTATTTGTCCAAGCTCCATGTCTAAAAAACGTCTTCGTACTTGAGGACTTCCTTTAACAAGATTTAAATCTTCTGGTGCAAACATAACAACATTCATCACACCAATATATTGACTTAATTTTTGTTGCTCAAGTTGATTTAACTTTGCCTTTTTCCCTTTTTTAGAAACATTTAGTTCTAAAGACAAAGAGTTGTTTCTCTTTTGTAGTTTCCCTTTTATTTTACCATAATCCTCATCCCATCGGATAAGTTCACGATCATTAGAAGTTCGATGAGATTTCGCCATCGCTAATACGTAGATTGCTTCCATCAAATTGGTTTTTCCTTGCGCATTTTCACCAATAATTACGTTTACTTTATCTTCGAAGGAAAGATCTAACTTCTCATAATTGCGATAGTTCTGTAAATGTAATTCTGTAATATACAAAGGGATCCCCCTTTATCCTTGAACTTGAAATGTTCCGATCTCCGGAATTTCAACAATATCATTTGTATATAATTTTCGGCCTCGTCGATTTTCAAGTTCTTTATTTACATACACTTCATACTCTTGTAAAAACCACTTTACCGCTCCGCCTGTATCAATCACGTCAGCCAGTTTTAAAAATTGTCCTAATGTAATATATTCTGTCGAAATTTGAATACGTTTCATCATAAATCGCTCACTTTCTAAAAGTGTTCATTCTTTCATTGTACTAAATAAACAAGCATTAGGAAAGTAATAGCGAGAAATCAAAAGGGTTACCAGTAAATCCACACTAGTAACCCTCACCATAATTTTAGTACGTACGTACCGGTAAAATTAGTTGAATAATGGAATCATCGTTCACAGTACGAATTAAAAATGGTCTCATCGCACCAGTAAAACTAACTTTGATTTCTGTACTATCCAATGCTTTTAATGCATCCATCATATATTTTGCACTAAACGAAATTTTTAACTCTTCCCCAGTAAATTGCTCACATTGAACTTCTTCTACTACTTTTCCGATTTCTGGAGAATTCGATGAAATTTCCAACATTTCATTTTCTAAAGTTGATAATTTCACAACATTATTACGTCCATCTCTCGCTAATAACGACGCTCGATCAATCGCTTGTAAAAATTCTTTTGTATTTACAAAAATATCTGTTTTGCTATCAGGCGGAATAAGTCTTGTAGTGTCCGGGTAGCTGCCTTCTAATAGTCTAGAGAAAAATAACAAATGTTTTGTACGGAATAAAACTTGATACTCCGTTACAACAATATCTACCATCTCTTCTGATTCATCAAGAATCTTACTTAATTCATTTAAACTTTTTCCTGGAATCACAACATTAGCTTGAAACTCATTTGCAATCGTTTGTCCTGCAATTTTTGCTTTACGAAGTGCTAAACGATGACTATCTGTTGCAATGCAAGTCAACTCGCTGTTATATATCTTCCAGTTTACACCTGTCAAGATCGGACGTGTTTCTGATGTAGATACAGCAAATACAGTTTGACGAATCATGTGCTTTAAAAGATCTGTTGGGATTTGAAATACATGATGTTCTTCAATCTGTGGTAATAATGGATACTCAGCTGAATCTAAACCATTTAGATTAAACTCAGATTTTCCAGATTTTATTTTTGTCATAAAATGACTTTCTACAGAAATTTCAACTGTATCTTTCGGTAATTTTTTTACAATTTCACTGAAATATTTTGCTTGTAAAACAATACTTCCAGATTGTTTTACTTCTACAATTTCTTTCCCATCTTCTTCGACTGGGATAAAAGATTCAATGGATATATCTGCGTCACTACCTGTTAATGTAACACCTTCTTCATTTGCTACAATTTTGATCCCTGTAAGAATTGGAATTGTTGTACGAGAGGAAACAGCTTTCATTACATCTTGTACACTTCTGACAAGGTAGTCTTTTTGAATTGAAAAATGCATATCGAAAACCTCCGGTAAGTATAAAATTGAGTTTATTTAATAATAATAAAAAATTAGTAGTAATAGTAATAGGGCTTGTGGATATGTGGATAACTTAATAAAAAGACGGAAAAACAGTCTATCTACATGTGGATAGACTGTGTGTAAAACAAGAATAGTTATTCACGTTGTTCACATTATTTAATTATTACTTTAAAATATCGCGAATTTCTTCCAGTTGTCTTTGTAATTGTGTATCTGTTTTTAACAACTTTGAAATTTTTTCATGGGCATGAATGACTGTAGTATGATCACGTCCGCCGAACTCTTCACCGATTTTTGGTAAAGAGGAATCCGTTAATTCACGAGACAGATACATTGCAATTTGACGAGGGAAAGCGACAGATTTTGTGCGCTTTTTTGCTTTAAAGTCTTCCAATTTCACTTGGAAAATATCCCCTACAGCCTTCTGAATGTCATAAATTGAAATAATTTTTGGCTTTGAATTTGGAATAATATGTTTTAGTGCTTCAGCAGCTAAATCCGCATTAATATCCTTATTAATTAAAGAGGAGTACGCTACAACACGAATTAGGGCACCTTCTAATTCACGAATGTTAGAGTCGATTTGATTAGCGATATAAAGCATAACTTCATTCGGGATATCAAGCCCCTCAGCTTTTGCTTTCTTACGTAAAATCGCAATCCTTGTTTCTAAATCTGGAGGAGTAATATCTGTAATAAGTCCCCATTCAAAACGTGAGCGTAAGCGATCTTCTAATGTTGGAATTTCTTTTGGTGGACGATCACTTGAAATTACAATTTGTTTACTTTCTTCGTGTAATGCATTAAACGTATGGAAGAATTCTTCTTGCGTCTGTTCTTTTCCAGCAAGAAATTGAATATCATCGATAAGCAGAACATCGACGTTTCGATATTTATTGCGAAAATCAACTGCTTTATTATCACGAATAGAATTAATAAACTCATTTGTAAATTTTTCAGATGATAGATAAACGACTTTTGCGTTTGGATTGTGTTCGATGACATAATGACCAATCGCATGCATTAAATGCGTCTTTCCTAGTCCTACTCCCCCGTAAATAAATAAGGGATTGTATGCTTTAGCGGGCGCCTCCGCCACAGCTAAAGAAGCAGCATGGGCAAAACGATTGCCAGAACCGATTACAAAGGTATCAAATATATATTTAGGATTAAGCATACTTTGTGGGAAATGATTAGGCTCACCATGCATTGTTTTATTCTTTTGAACAGGAGGATAGTCAAATTCCTCTTCTGTTTGACTTTGTGGAATGATAAAGCGAATTGTAAGTTCCGCTCCCATTAAATGAATAATTGTTTCTGAAATAAGATCAGAATAATGGGATTCCAACCAATCACGTGCAAATTCATTCGGCGCAGTAATTGTTAAAACGTCCTTTTTTAAAGAATACGCTTTTGTAGACTTAAGCCACGTTTCATAACTAGGCTTACTTACTTTCTTTTCTAATTCTTTTAAGGTGCTATTCCATAAATCCGAAATATTTTCCAAAGGTGTCCCTCCTTTACAAAAGACGATGATACAACAGGGTGTTTAATATTTGTATAACGCAAGCGAAAAACGCTGTATATTTATACGAAACACTTTTTAAAAGAAAAAAGCATTTAAAATCCGAAATAGAGTTTTCGACAAAAAAACACGTTGTGGAAAACTTTTTATGCACATGTGATTATACATGTCCACAAGTTATGCACACTTTGTGGATAAATAATAATTGTTAAAAACTTGTTCAAGGTGAAAACACAACTATAATATCAAAAAAAGATAGCAATAGCAATGTAATTCGGAAAGTTATCCACAAAATCAATACCTTGTGGAATAAACTTGTCCACAGTACGATATACTGTGTGAAAACAAAAAAATATTTGTGGATAGAAAAAAGTGGCGAAAAAAATTATCCACAACAAATGGAATACGCTGTGAACAACCTTGTGAATAGAGAGAAAATGAATATTTTATGAAAATTTCTAGAGGCATTGACATTTTCCTAACAAATTAACTATAATTTATAGGACTGTCTTTAACAGTTATTCCTCAGGGAGGTGTCATATAATGAAAAGAACTTATCAACCAAATAAACGTAAGCGCAGCAAAGTACATGGTTTCCGTAGCCGTATGAGCACAGCGAACGGACGTAAAGTTCTAGCAGCTCGTCGTCGTAAAGGTAGAAAAGTATTATCTGCGTAGGCCACTGATCGTTCAGTGGTCTTTTTTTCTAGTAATTATGAATTTTCCACTGGCGAAATACAGGAGTGTTCAATTGATATGAAGAAAAAGAATCGTGTAAAGAAGAATGAGGAATTTCAAGCTGTTTTTCAAAATGGAAAATCAAATGCCAATCGTCAATTTGTTATCTATCAGTTAGAGAAGCCTGATCAACCGTATTTTCGAATTGGTCTTTCCGTTAGTAAAAAAATAGGAAATGCAGTTATGCGTAATCGCATTAAGCGTATGATCCGTCAGGCTTTTACAGAATTAAAAGATGAGATAGATTCTGGGAAAGATTTTGTTATAATAGCAAGGAAGCCTTGTTCAGACATGGACTATGAACAATTAAAGAAAAGCTTAATTCATGCTCTGCAACGCTCGGGAGTAAAACGGGCAAAAAATGGCGGAAAAAGAGGAAAATGAATTACACAATATACATACCGAAACAAGGAGGAGCAGGCTGTGAAAAAAAAGATAGGCTTACTAGTTATGCTTATTGTTGTTATGGCAATTGCCGCTGGCTGTAATCAAACAAATCAGCCGATTACACCGCAAAGTACAGGGATTTGGAATGAATATTTCGTATATCCACTTTCTCAGTTAATCACGTATTTTGCAACCATATTTGGCAATAACTATGGTTTAGCGATTGTTGTTACAACTCTTATCATTCGTTTTGCGTTATTACCATTAATGATTAAGCAAACGAAGAGCACGAAAGCGATGCAAGTATTACAACCTGAAATGGCAAAATTAAAAGAGAAATATAGCTCTAAAGACCAAGCAACTCAACAAAAGTTGCAACAAGAAATGATGCAATTGTATCAAAAGCATGGCATCAATCCATTAGCAGGTTGTTTACCAATATTTATTCAAATGCCAATTTTATTTGCATTTTATCATGCAATTATCAGAACGGCAGAAATCAAACAACATAGTTTTTTATGGTTTGATTTAGGTCATGCTGATCCATATTATATTCTTCCAATCGTTGCAGCGATCACAACGTTTATTCAACAAAAGCTAGCAATGGCTGGTACTGCGGGGCAAAATCCACAAATGGCAATGATGCTTTGGCTTATGCCTATCATGATTTTGGTTTTCGCAATTAACTTCCCAGCTGCATTATCTCTTTACTGGGTAGTAGGTAACATCTTTGGTATTGCTCAAACATATTTGATCAAAGGGCCGGATCTTAAGGCTAGTAAGGCAGGAGGATCAAGTAAGTGAGTATGATTACTGCTAAAGGACAAACCGTCGAACTGGCAGTGCAATTTGCATTAGAACAATTACAAGTACCAAGAGATAAAGTTGAGATACATGTCATTGATGAAGGAAAAAAAGCTTTTCTTGGGTTTATTGGAGGACGACCTGCTATTGTAGAGGTCATTGTAACAAAAGATCCTGTAGAAGAAGCAGAACTTTATTTGAAAAGTATCATAAAAGCAATGGATGTTGATGTAACTGTTGAAACAGATGTAAAAGGGCGTGAGATTCATTTTACGCTTTCTGGTAGTGATATTGGTGTATTAATTGGAAAAAGAGGTAATATATTAAATTCTTTACAATATGTAACAAAACTTGTTGCAAATCGTAGTACGAAACAATATATCGGTGTAACAATTGACGCTGAAAATTATCGTGATAAACGAAAAAACACGTTAGAATCGCTTGCGCTTCGGTTAGCAAAGCAAGTGGGCAACACCAAAAAAAGGGTTGTGTTAGAACCGATGCCTTCTTTTGAAAGAAAAATTATACATCAAGCACTTTCGAATCATCCATATGTGATTACAACGTCTGAAGGTAAAGAACCACATCGACATGTTGTTGTATCTCCGAAATAACATGAAACACCCATCTTGAGGAATTGATTCTAGATGGGTGGCTAGTTGAATCAATCAAACTTTTACGGGCAGTTTATCTCCCACCTAACTTCTTAAGAAAAGTGGAAGTGGCTCGTCCAGAATGTTAGGAAGAGGCGAAGCCACCGAACATTCTAGCCACTAGAACTGGACAATGCTTTCACCAAAATTTGAGGTGGGAATATTACTGCCCGCGAATAGCGGGATAAACCGGTAACTCGTTTGAGTGCCGGTTTTTTACTGGATAAAATATGAAGACAGAGAAATGATCTGTGGATAAAAAAATCGCACTAAACTTATCCACTGTGCATAAGTTTAGTGCGATTTAGGTGAGGACATAATAAAATAAGTTATTATTCTTTTTTACGAAGTTTCGTTATGGTATCCTAATAATTTAGTGAAAGAAAAAATCGTGTTGAAATATAGAGAAATAAGCAAGTGAGGTGAAAGAACATGGAATTTGATACAATTGCTGCGATTTCCACAGCTCTTGGGGAAGGTGCAATTGCCATTGTTCGAGTAAGTGGAGATGATGCGGTAGAAAAGGTAAACCGTATTTTTAAAGGAAAAGATTTAACGACAGTTCCATCTCATACAATTCAGTATGGGCATATTGTGGATTTAGATACAAATAAAGTGATTGAAGAAGTTATGGTTTCGATTATGCGGGCACCAAAGACATTTACGCGTGAGGATATTGTTGAGGTAAATTGTCATGGTGGCCTTGTTTCTGTAAATAAAGTATTACAGCTTATTTTATCACAAGGTGTTCGCTTGGCAGAGCCTGGAGAATTTACAAAGCGTGCTTTTTTAAATGGGCGTATTGACTTATCGCAAGCAGAAGCGGTTATGGATTTAATTCGTGCTAAAACAGATCGTGCAATGAATGTTGCGATTAATCAAATGGAAGGCCGATTATCAAAATTAATTGGTCGTTTGCGACAAGAGATTTTAGAAACGTTAGCTCATGTTGAAGTGAACATTGATTATCCGGAATACGATGACGTAGAAGAAATGACGCATGGTGTTTTAATTGAGAAGGCGACTTATGTTAAGTCAGAAATTGAAAAGTTGTTACAAACTTCAAAGCAAGGGAAGATTTTGCGCGAAGGAATTGCAACGGCTATTATTGGAAGACCGAATGTTGGAAAGTCATCGCTATTAAATAGCCTTGTACAGGAAAAGAAGGCAATTGTAACAGATATAGCAGGAACAACTCGAGATGTTATTGAAGAATATGTGAACGTGCGCGGTGTACCGCTTAAATTGATTGATACAGCTGGTATTCGTGAGACAGATGATATTGTAGAACAAATTGGTGTCGAACGCTCAAAAGAGATGATGAATAAAGCAGATTTAGTTCTTCTTGTTGTAAATTATAGCGAAGCGTTAACAAGTGAGGATGAAGAGTTATTCCGAGCGGTACAAGGAAAAGACTTTATCGTCATTGTAAATAAAACAGATTTACCGCAGCAAATTGACATGGAGTACGTTGGAAAATTGGCGGGTTCAGCTCGTGTTATTACAACAGCTTTACTTGAAGAGAAAGGTGTAGATGAGCTAGAACGGGCAATTGCCGATCTCTTCTTTGAAGGAGCAATTGAAGCGACTGATATGACATATGTATCGAATGCTCGTCACATTGGTTTATTAACACAAGCAGAAAAGACGATTGGTGATGCAATTGCGGCTATTCACAGCGGCGTGCCAATTGATATGGTACAGATTGATTTAACAAGAACATGGGAAATACTCGGTGAAATTACGGGAGACACTGTACACGAAAGCTTAATCGATCAGTTATTCTCTCAATTTTGTTTAGGAAAGTAATTGTAAGGAGGAATGGAAAGTGGGATACAATGCTGGTTCTTATGATGTGATTGTAATCGGTGCAGGCCATGCAGGATGTGAAGCTGGTTTGGCAGCAGCTCGTATGGGAGCAAAAACATTAATGTTAACAATTAACTTAGATATGGTCGCATTTATGCCGTGTAACCCTTCAGTTGGTGGACCTGCAAAAGGAATTGTTGTTCGTGAAATTGATGCACTTGGCGGCGAGATGGGAAGAAATATTGATAAAACGCATATTCAAATGCGTATGTTAAACACTGGGAAAGGTCCAGCAGTACGTGCACTTCGTGCCCAAGCAGATAAATTTGCGTATCAGCATGAATTGAAAAAAACAATCGAAGAAACGCCAAATTTAACATTGTGTCAAGCAATGGTTGAACGCTTAGTTGTGGAAGATGGTGTATGTAAAGGCGTTGTTACACAAACTGGAGGAGAATATACAGCGAAAACAGTTGTTATTACAACTGGTACGTTTTTACGCGGTGAAATTATTGTTGGGAATTTAAAATATTCAAGCGGTCCAAATAATCAACAACCATCTGTGAAATTATCGGAGCATTTAGAAGAGCTTGGGTTTGAACTAGTTCGTTTTAAAACGGGTACGCCTCCGCGTGTAGATAGTCGTACAATTGATTATAGCAAAACAGAAATTCAGCCAGGTGATGATATACCGCGTTCATTCTCTTTTGAAACAACAAAGTTCATCATGGATCAAATTCCATGCTGGTTAACATACACAAGTGAAGAAACGCATCGTTTAATCGATGGAAACTTACATCGTTCTGCTATGTATTCGGGCATGATCAAAGGAACAGGCCCACGATACTGTCCTTCTATTGAAGATAAGGTTGTTCGTTTCCACGATAAGCCGCGTCATCAAATTTTCTTAGAGCCAGAAGGTCGCAATACACAAGAAGTATACGTACAAGGTTTATCAACAAGTTTACCAGAAGATGTACAACGTGAGATGTTAAAGACCATTCCTGGCCTAGAGAACGTAGAAATGATGCGCACAGGATATGCAATTGAATATGATGCAATTGTACCAACGCAGCTTTGGCCAACACTTGAAACAAAGAAAATACAAAATTTATATACAGCGGGTCAAATTAATGGAACTTCTGGTTATGAAGAAGCGGCAGGGCAAGGTTTAATGGCCGGTATTAATGCTGCGTGTCGTTCATTAGGTAAAAAAGAAGTGATTTTAAATCGTTCAGATGCATACATTGGTGTTTTAATCGATGATTTAGTTACAAAAGGTACAAATGAGCCATATCGCTTGTTAACGTCCCGTGCAGAATATCGATTATTATTACGTCATGACAATGCGGACCTGCGTTTAACAGAGACTGGGCATGAAATTGGGTTGATTCCAGAAGAACGATATGAACGTTTTACAGCAAAGAAAGAGAAAATTGAAAAAGAAAAAGAACGTTTAGCAAGTATTATTATTAAGCCGCGTCCTGAAGTACAAGAACTTATCCGCGGAGCTGGCGGAAGTGAACTAAAGGATGGTATACGTGCGAGTGATTTATTACGCCGTCCAGAAATGACATATGAGCATATCCATCTTCTTGCTCCAAGTGAAGTAGAAGTTAGTGATGAAGTAGCAGAGCAAGTTGAGATCCAGCTTAAATATGAAGGATATATTGAAAAATCTTTACAACAAGTAGAACGTATGAAACGTATGGAAAGCAAAAAGATTCCGGTTGATATTGATTATGATGCAATTTCTGGAATAGCTTCTGAAGCACGTCAAAAATTAAAAGATGTCCGTCCGCTATCTATGGGGCAAGCATCTCGTATTTCTGGGGTAAATCCAGCTGATATTTCCATTTTACTTGTGTATATAGAACAAGGAAAAATTGCACGAGTATCGAACCAATAAATAGTCAGGAGATATAGCGAGATGAATATAGAACAATTTCAATCTATGCTAGTGGAAAGAGGGATTACTCTTTCTGCTAGGCAGTTAGAACAATTTGAAATCTATTTTGAAACATTAGTTGAATGGAATGAAAAAATGAACTTAACTGCAATTACAGAGAAAGAAGATGTGTATTTAAAACACTTTTTTGATTCTATTACAGCTGCTTTTTATTATGATTTTTCAAAACCATTTTCTATTTGTGATGTTGGCGCAGGGGCAGGGTTCCCGAGTATTCCATTAAAAATATGTTTTCCAAATTTAAAAATTACAATTGTCGATTCTTTGCAAAAGCGTATTACGTTTTTAAATCATTTAGCAACAAAATTAGAATTACAAGACGTAGCGTTTTGTCATGATCGTGCAGAAACATTTGGACAAAAAGAAGGAGTACGTGAATCTTTTGATATTGTAATGGCACGCGCTGTTGCTCGCCTTTCTGTCTTAAGTGAATTGTGCCTACCGCTTGTGAAAGTAGGAGGAACATTTATTGCAATGAAAGGTGCAGCTGCAAACGAAGAAATTGAAAATGGTAAGTATGCTCTGCAAGTGCTTGGTGGGGAATTAAAAGAGATGTCTACGTTCCAATTACCATTCGAGGAAAGCGAACGTAACATTTTATTGATTGATAAAAAGAGAAAAACGCCAAAGAAATATCCGCGTAAGCCAGGAACACCGAATAAATTACCTATTGAAAAATAAATCTTATTAGACGTAAGATTAAGTTATATATCAGTAAGCTTGTTTATTAGCACTGATGCTTAGTTGAACGAATCGAGCTTTTACAGGCAGTTATCCACCACCTATCTTTTTAGATTTCTTACAATATTGAGGCGTGGGCTTACTGCCCGTTAGAGCGAAAGAAATAAAGGGAAACTTTGATTAGTAGGGAAGCTGAACCTCTTACTAATCGCTAGTTCAACAAATTGGGCTTTTGTGGACAGTTTATTTTTACCTGCCTAACTTTATGTATGAGGAAATTTTGAGATGGGGATATTACTGTCCGTTACTGTGGAATAAGAACGTAAATGTTTCACATGAAACATTTTTGTATAGAGTATTCAATAGGATTCAAGGTGGTGGAATATGTATGAAAAACACATTTTCTCGTTTATTTGGCTTTGGAGATAAAGAGGCTGAATTAGCACTACAAGAAGAAAGCCATGAAGAAATCAAACAAATTTCGTTAGCAAATATCGTTCCTAATCGCTATCAGCCACGGACAATTTTTGATGATGCGCGTATTGAAGAGCTTGCTCTTACAATTCATACACATGGATTAATTCAACCAATTGTTGTTCGGCAGTATGGCGAGGGAAAATATGAGATTATTGCTGGTGAAAGACGTTTTCGAGCTGCTACAAAATTAGGTTGGGAAACTGTTCCGGCTATTATAAAAAATTTGAACGATACTGAGACTGCTTCTGTTGCTTTAATTGAAAACTTGCAACGAGAGGAACTTACAGCAATTGAAGAAGCTGTTGCTTATCAAAAGTTAATTGAATTACATAATTTAACGCAAGAAGCATTAGCACAGCGACTAGGTAAAGGACAATCTACAATTGCGAACAAGTTGAGACTATTAAAATTACCTGAAGAAATTAAACAAGCTCTATTAGAGAAGAGTATTACAGAACGTCATGCTCGTGCTCTTATTCCACTTAAAAATAAAGAGATTCAATTAACAATTTTACAAGAAATCATTGAAAAGCAATTGAATGTGAAGCAAACAGAAGATAGAATTGCTAAATTGTTAGAAGAAACGAAGCCGAAACGAAAAGCAAAACAAAAAGCGGTAAGTCGCGATATGCGTATTGCAATGAATACGATTCGTCAATCTTTACAAATGGTTGCGAATAGTGGTTTAAATGTAAATTCAGAAGAAGAAGAATTTGATGAATACTATCAAATTACAATTAAAATTCCAAAGAAGAAGTAAGAAAATAGAAAGACCTCAAACCGTCGGTAGAGGTCTTTTTGTTTTGTCATGCATTAAAAACTAGTAACTCTATGAAAAAAGGCAGAAAAGCAATTTTTTAAATGGTCAGGGGGGACTGGTTATGTATAGGAGCGGTCAGGACCTTTTCTTGCCACGCGCAAAGTTTTAAAACAAAGAAAGGAAGCAAGGTATAAGTCCATTTTTATCCCACTATTCGTGGGCAGTAAAGGCTGGAGAAGAGCAGGGAAGAAAGCTGCTGGCATGCGCCCGATTGGGTGGGCTAACCATCAGTGGGGAATAAAGCATCCCATTGATGGAGGTTTCACTGTATAAGTACTATATTTTCTTTTAAAATTAAGAAGGAGTTTGTAAATAAATTTTGAAGTTTAATATACAGAAGAATAAAGAAGCATGATTATTTCATGTTAAAATGAAAGTAATCATTTGCAGAAAAAGATATAAAGGTTGAAAGTAGGTGACATCATGGGAAAAATCATTGCCATTGCTAATCAAAAAGGTGGAGTTGGAAAGACAACAACATCGGTAAATTTAGGAGCTGGATTGGCGCAAGTAGGAAAAAAAGTACTTCTTGTTGATATTGATGCACAAGGGAATGCAACGACAGGAGTCGGAATTGAAAAATCAGAGTTAAATGAATGTATTTACAATGTGCTTGTAGAAGACATGGATGTTCGTGTAGTTATACAGCGAACAAAAACTGAGAATTTAGATGTACTCCCTGCTACCATTCAACTAGCAGGAGCCGAGATAGAACTTGTACCGACAATTTCCCGGGAAGTTCGCCTGCAGCGTGCGCTGCAGCCAATTCGTGATGAATATGATTATATTATTATTGATTGTCCCCCATCTTTAGGTTTATTAACCATTAATGCATTAACTGCTGCAGATTCTGTTATTATTCCTGTTCAATGTGAATACTACGCCCTAGAGGGGTTAAGTCAATTATTAAATACAGTTCGTCTTGTACAAAAGCATTTAAACAAAAATTTAGCAATTCAAGGTGTTTTACTAACAATGCTAGATGCTCGTACAAATTTAGGACTACAAGTAATTGATGAAGTGAAGAAATACTTCCGAGATAAAGTATATAGATCTATTATTCCGCGTAATGTACGTTTAAGTGAAGCACCGAGTCATGGAAAACCAATTATGATGTATGATGCTAAGTCAAGGGGGGCAGAAGTGTATTTAGATTTAGCAAAGGAAGTGATTGCAGGTGGCTAAAGGACTAGGAAGAGGAATTAATGCGTTTTTTCCAGATTTAGATGTGAAAGAGGGAGAAACAATTCAAGAATTGCAGATAAATCAATTGCGTCCTAACCCGTATCAGCCGCGTAAATATTTTCATAATGAAGCAATTCAAGAATTAGCGTTATCTATTAAAGAACATGGAATTTTACAACCTCTTATCGTTCGGAAAAGTATTAAGGGGTATGAAATCGTTGCAGGAGAACGGAGATTTCGTGCTGCAAAAGAAGCAGATCTTAAAACAGTTCCTGCCGTGGTTCGAGAGTTAAATGATCAACAAATGATGGAGTTTGCGTTACTAGAGAATTTGCAACGCGAAGATTTATCGCCAATTGAAGAAGCATTAGCTTATCAAATGCTCATGGAGGAGCTTAAGATAACACAAGAACAGTTAGCAAAGCGGCTTGGAAAAAGCAGACCGCATATTGCAAACCACATTCGTTTACTTACCCTCCCACCTTTCGTACAAGATATGATTGCCAATGGAAGTATTTCTATGGGACATGGACGAACACTACTTGCATTAAAAGATAAAACAAAAATCAATAATTTATTGCAACGAATTAAAGAAGAAGGGTTAAATGTCCGTCAGTTGGAACAAATTATTCAGCAAATGAATGAGTATGTTTCACGTGAAACAAAGAGACAAAAACCACAAAAAAATATCTTCTTTGAGGAACAAGAGACGGTGTTGCGAGATCGATTTGGAACATCCGTGAAAATTAAGGAAACAAAACAAGAAAAAGGAAAAATCGAAATTCAATTTTTCAATAAAGATGACTTGCAACGTATTTTAGAACTTTTAGCGGGAGAATGATAAAAAATAAACCATCTTCAGTTATAGATGGTTTATTTTTTTCATTACCGCAATTTTTTTATCAGTTTCAATAATACTTTCTGCAATGCCGGTAGCCATTTTCATAACAAGATTTAGTCTTGTATTTTGTAGGACAAAAAACTCCATAAATCCATTTAAATTTACAATACCATGAATATGCATATCACCAATTGAGGGAAGGTTTTTATTCATAGCTGCTCCAGGTTTACTAGGACCTGTTCCAACTGTAATTGAACCAATATTTTGTGATTTCCCTAGACAAGCATCAATCGCAATAATAAAGGGATTCATAAATGATTTGTGTATTTCTGTAATTGTTTCTTCCAAGTTTAAAGCATGGACGGGTGATTCTAGTGTCCCGTATAAATGAAAATTTTGGATGTTATAATCCTGTAGTTTTGAGCCGACAAGGGGCCCTAATGCATCACCAGTTGAGCGATCTGTTCCAATACACAGTATGATAAGTGGAGAGTTTTGTTCGATTGGGAGATGAGAAAGTAGAAAACTACTAATTGTTTGATTGCAATTTACATCATGATACATAATCTGTTGCGAATCTTTTTCAAAAAAAGGTAAACGAAAACTTCCAATATTCACGAAGCATCCATCCTTTAATAGAATTTAGTATATTTCATATAAAGTTTAACTAACCATCAGTTATATCTCCCACCTGTCTTCTTTAGAAAAGCGGAAGTGGCTCGCTCAGAATCGCAGGACGCCCACACCAAAGGCAGAGAGGTACTTTTTGTCTCATCCGAGGGGGCGAAACGACCGAAGAATCTAGCCGCTAGAGCTGGACACCGTTTTCTCAAAATCTTGAGATGGGAGTCTTACTGCTCTAAAGTAGCGGGATAAATTTGATTTTTGCAGATTACATATTTCTCTTAAGATAAGAACTATTTTGCTGTTCGTTTAGAGGAAACTTCATTTTCTTATGGGATAAGAGTGTTTTAAAAGATATGAGCAGAAGAGGAGGGCACTCTTGTATATAGATTTATAAAGTATAAAAAGGATGAAGCGTATCATGTATTCTGTAGAATACTAGTACTAGTATATAAAAAAATGTGTGATTTTATACCTCATGGAATGCGAAAATAAAAGTGTTATGAGAGAACTTTTTTCGTAAAATATAGGAGAAATTCTGTTACAATGAATAATGAATATAAGATAGAAAGGTAGGTCGCGATGAAAGGAATTCACGACTTATATACAGACTTTACAAATTGGTTATTAAATGCAGGATTATGGGAGAATATCGGTCTCGGTTTACTGAAAATCATACTTATTTTTATTATTTCGAGTGTAGTTATTCGACTTGGCAGAGTGATTATCCGGAATGCTTTCAAAATGAAGGCCAAATCGCCGATTCAAATTTCTGAAAGACGAACGATGACAGTAGCAAAATTATTAGAAAACATTTTAACATATGTTATCTTTTTTATTGTAATAATTGCGCTGTTAGGTGTATTTGGAATTGATACAAAAGGATTATTAGCTGGTGCAGGGGTTGTTGGTTTGGCGGTTGGTTTTGGTGCACAAAACTTAGTCAAAGACGTTATTACTGGATTCTTTATTTTATTAGAGGATCAATTTTCAGTAGGGGACTATGTACGCTTAGGGCAATTTGAAGGAGTTATTCAAGAAATTGGCCTGCGAACAACAAAAATGAAGAAATGGACAGGAGAAATTCATATTATTCCAAATGGAAGTATTAAGGAAGTAACAAATTTCTCTGTTAGTAATAGCGTTGCCTTTGTAGATGTAGCTATTTCATATGAAAGTGATATTGAACATGCAGAACAAGTTCTTGAAACATTGTTAGATGAATTACCAACAAGGTATGAGCAAATGGTTGATCGTCCGCAATTATTAGGTATACAGAGTTTAGCGGCATCAGAGGTTGTTTTGAGGGTTACAGCTGAAGTAGAACCGATGCAACATTTTGTAGTAGCGAGAGCGCTACGCAAAGAAATTAAAAATCGTCTTGATTTACATGGGATTGAAATTCCGTATCCACGTATGGTTCTATATAACCGTGAAGAACTGATGAATGAGACAGTAAATTAGTGGTGAGAGGAGTTTAGAGAATGGAGCAAAGAGAATATAACTTGCATGACATAGTGGAAATGAAGAAAGCTCATCCATGTGGTGAAAATCGTTGGAAGATTATCCGTATGGGAATGGACATCCGTATTAAGTGCGAGGGGTGTAACCATTCGGTATTAATTCCTCGAAGAGATTTTGATCGTAAGGTGAAGAAAATACTTGTAAAACATGAAGAATAGATGAAATAAGAAACAGTGGCATTGTTGCTGCTGTTTTTTATTAGCAATTAATGGGCAGGAAGATTCCCGCTTCAAATTTGTAGGAAATCCGCAGAGGATAGAAGGGGAGAAATTGTCTGTAAAAGACTATTTGCTTCACTTGATAAATTTGGATGAAGCTTGTCATTTTATTCGTTACTATCTATAATGATGGAAGATTGAGTCATAGGAGTGAATGATATGGGATTAACGGCTGGTATCGTTGGATTACCGAACGTAGGTAAGTCAACATTATTTAATGCAATTACACAAGCAGGTGCAGAATCTGCGAACTACCCATTCTGTACAATAGATCCAAACGTTGGAATCGTAGAAGTTCCAGATCACCGTTTAAATAAATTAACTGAGCTTGTAGAACCGAAGAAAACTGTACCAACTGTCTTTGAATTTACAGATATCGCAGGTATTGTAAAAGGTGCGAGTAAAGGGGAAGGATTAGGAAATAAATTCTTATCTCATATTCGTCAAGTAGATGCAATTTGCCAAGTGGTTCGTTGCTTTGAAGATGAGAATATTACGCACGTAGCAGGAAAAGTAGATCCAATTGCAGATATTGAAACAATTAATTTAGAGCTTATTTTAGCGGATTTAGAATCTGTTGATAAGCGTCTGGAACGCGTTACAAAATTAGCGAAACAAAAAGATAAAGATGCTGTATTTGAACATGAAATTTTAGTTCGCTTAAAAGAAGCATTTGAAGAGGGAAATCCGGCTCGTACAGTTGAATTTACTGAAGAGCAAATGAAAGTAGTAAAAGGTCTTCACTTATTAACAGTAAAAGAAATGCTGTATGTAGCAAACGTTTCTGAAGACGATATAATCGACCCATCTGGAAATGAATATGTACAAATTGTAAAAGAGTTTGCTGCGAAGGAAAACTCACAAGTAATTGTTGTTTGTGCAAAAATTGAATCAGAAATTGCAGAATTAGATGAACAAGAGAAAAAGGTTTTCCTTGAAGAGCTAGGTATTGAAGAGTCTGGTCTCGATCAATTAATTCGTGCAGCTTATGATTTATTAGGACTGGCTACTTACTTTACAGCTGGGGTACAAGAAGTTCGTGCTTGGACATTCAAAAAGGGAATGAAAGCACCACAATGTGCTGGAATCATTCATACGGATTTTGAACGTGGATTTATTCGCGCAGAAACAGTATCTTATGATGATTTAGTAGGAAATGGCTCTATGACAGCTGCTAAAGAAGCTGGAAAAGTACGTTTAGAAGGAAAAGAATACATTATGAAAGACGGAGATGTTGTACACTTCCGCTTTAATGTATAATTTTTTATTTCCTAGGAAAAAATAAAGTATCTAACTTGGCAAATTCATTGAGTTTGCCAAGTTTTTTATGTTTTCGTGAGTTGATTCCTCTAACTTACTATGATATAATCTAAACTCGTGAGTAATTACTATAAATTAATTGCTCCTTGCCCAATATGGGCCGTTTAGACCAAAAGGAGGTGAAAGTGTAATGAAAAAGTACGAAATCATGTACATCATTCGTCCAAACATGGAAGAAGAAGCTCAAAAAGCTTTAGTTGAGCGCTTTGCAGGCGTTTTAACTGAAAATGGTGCAGAAATCATTAACACAAAAGATTGGGGTAAGCGTCGTTTAGCTTACGAAATCAACGACTTACGTGAAGGTTTCTACATGATCTTAAACGTAAATTCTAACTCAGAAGCAGTTAAAGAATTCGATCGTTTAGCTAAGATCAATGAAAACATCATTCGTCACATCGTTGTTAAAGATGAAGAATAATAATTAAGATATATAGGGAGAGTGGTTCGATTGATGAATCGCGTTTTACTCGTTGGTCGTTTAACTAAAGACCCTGATTTACGTTACACGCCAAACGGTGTTGCAGTAGCTACTTTTTCATTAGCTGTTAATCGCACATATACTAATCAGCAAGGTGAGCGTGAAGCTGACTTTATTAACTGTGTTATATGGCGTAAGCAAGCAGAAAATGTAGCGAACTTCTTGAAAAAAGGTAGTTTAGCAGGCGTAGATGGTCGTCTTCAAACTCGTAATTATGAGGGACAAGATGGAAAACGTGTATATGTAACAGAAGTGGTTGCAGAGAACGTACAATTTTTAGAGCCACGCAGTAGCGCTGGTGAACAACGTGGTTCATTTAATCCGCAACCATCGGGAGCAGGATTCGGAAATCAAGGCTCCCAAAACCCATTTGGTCAATCTGGTAACAATGGCAATAATGCCGGGTTTACTAGAAATGACGATCCATTTGCAAATGTAGGTCAACCGATTGATATTTCAGACGATGACTTACCTTTCTAATGGTATAGACCGGATATTTTAACATGAAATGGAGGGAAATGGACATGGCAGGAGGACGCAAAGGTGGACGTGCGAAACGTCGTAAAGTATGTTTCTTTACATCTAACGGCATCACTCGCATCGACTATAAAGATGTTGATTTATTAAAACGCTTTGTTTCTGAGCGTGGTAAAATTTTACCACGTCGTGTAACAGGTACTAGCGCAAAATACCAACGCAAATTAACAGTTGCAATTAAACGTGCTCGTCAAATGGCACTTTTACCATATGTTGGTGAATAATAACGTATGAAATGCACAGTAGAGTATTACTCTACTGTGCATTTTGCTATTCTCTTCTTTTTGTTAACTATGATAGAAGTTTTACTTTATAGAAAGAGGGTGTGGAGAATGAAGCGCACACGACTCATTACAGAAGGAGCGGTATTACTTGCTTTATATGCTATTTTGCTTCTTGCTTCTCTGTATATGCCCGTTTTAGGGGCTATATTTATATTTGTATTGCCGTTACCATTTCTTATTTTTACGATAAGATATCAGTTAAGTAGTGCTTGTATGCTACTCGGGGCAGCGATTCTTGTAACGCTTATTGTGAGTTCGCCTCTTAGTATTGCGAATACACTTATGTTCGGAGTAACAGGTGTTATATTAGGACATATGTATAAAAAGAAAAAAAGTGTTATTGAAATTTTATTGGTCGGAACACTTGTATATCTTGTAAGTTTTGTATTGCTGTATATTGTTAGCGTGCAGTTCTTTAATGTAGATATTGTGAAACAGATGCAAGATATGTTCAAACAATCGATGGAACAAAGCGAGAAGTTTATGAAAATGGCGGGTGCATCTGTAAATGAAGGGCAGCTAGCTGAATTGAAAAAAGCGGTTAATACAATTGGGATGCTTTTACCAACTGTACTTGCTATGGCTTCGCTATTCTCTTCTTGGATTACTATTCTAATTGCCAATCGTGTTTTAAAACGATTAAAGTACACGGCGGCATCTTGGCCTAAATTTCGTGATATACAAATTCCAAAGAGCATTGTTTGGTTGTATGTCGTGATTATTTTGCTTGCTTCTTTTGCAAAAATAGAGGCAGGGTCATATGTAGAAATGGTGTTCTTAAATTTATCAACAATTTTTACCTTTTTGCTGTTGTTTCAAGGCTTTTCGTTCCTTGCTTTTTTTACACATGCAAAAGGATATACTAAAGCTATTCTGATCTTAACTTTTGTTGTAGGGTTGTTTGTTCCAGTTTTGTTTCCTCTTATGACAATCTTAGGTATAATTGATTTAGGCTTTTCGTTACGATTGAAAATACAGATGAAATAAGTATGTGAAATATAAACCTTTTTGTAACGAAGCATAGAAATTGAAGCTTTTATCCTACGTTTAATGGAACGATTAGACTCTGTAAGCGAGGAATAAGTGTGTTGACCCGATTAAATATCGGTAGAGGATAAACTGCCGATTGGTTCAACTAATCATCAGTGGGTAGGCAGAAAAGTTCCCTGATGGAAGTTTCACTTTATAGGAGTTGTATATATGCCTGAATTTTATAAGAAACAGCGGTTTTTGTATCCTGTTTATGTATTGGCGTTTTTAACATTTTTACTCATTACGATTCTCGTTTATTTTCATTGGATGACCGGGATGATTTCCTTTGTTGTTTTTTGTATTGTCTTCTTTTTCGTTATTAAATTTGAACTTGCATTTCAAAGAAGCGTTGAAAAGTATACAAATGATACGATTACAAGGGTAAAAAAGGTAAGTAATGAGGCTTTCAATCAAATGCCGATTGGAATTTTACTATATAATAAGGATTATGGAATCGACTGGGCAAATCCATATCTATCTTCTTGTTTAGGACAACATGCGTTAGCTGGATGGCACTTGTATGATTTATCAGAAGCCTTACTTTTATTTACAAAAGGGGAAACAGCTAATGATATTGTGTCTTTAAACAATCGGAAATTTCGTGTGTTTGCGAGGAAAGAAGAGAAGTTAATTTATTTCTTTGATGTCACAGAGCAAACAGAAATTGAGAAAATGTATGAAGATCAAAGAACGGTACTTGCTGTTATCTATTTAGATAACTATGATGAAGTAACGCAAGGGTTAGATGATCAATTGCGTACAAATATTACAAGTCACGTTACATCTTTACTAAATGAATGGGCTGTGAAGCATGGTGCGTATTTGAAACGTGCTTCATCTGAACGATATTTTGTTGTGTTAAATGAAAGTATTTTAACACAAATGGAGAAAGGGAAATTTGATATTTTAGATCAAGTGCGTGAAGAAACGTCTAAACGAAATATTCCCCTTACTCTTAGTATTGGTGTTGGTTCTGGTGATTTGTCCCTGGTAGAACTTGGATCTATGGCGCAATCTGGTCTCGATTTAGCACTTGGCCGAGGTGGAGACCAAGTGGCTATTAAACAAGCAACAGGGAAAGTGAAGTTTTATGGTGGGAAGACGAATCCCGTAGAAAAACGTACTCGTGTACGTGCACGTGTAATTTCTCACGCTTTAAAAGATCTTGTGTTAGAAAGTAGCAATATCATTATTATGGGGCACCGAGCACCGGATATGGATGCAATTGGAGCTGCAATTGGGATTTTAAAAGTAACACAGTTGAATGAGCGAGAAGGATATATCGTGTTAGATGAAAATGATTCTGATAAAGGAATTAAGCGTTTAATGGATGAAGTTAAGCAGCATGAGGAGTTATGGTCTCGCTTTATTACGCCGCAGCAGGCTCTTGAATTTGCGAATGATGATTCACTTCTTGTTGTAGTAGATACGCATAAACCATCTATGGTTATGGAAAAAAGGTTGCTTGATAAGATTGAAAATGTTGTGGTGATTGATCATCATCGCCGCGGTGAGGATTTCATTGAAGATCCGTTGCTTGTCTATATGGAGCCATATGCATCATCTACAGCAGAACTTGTAACAGAGTTGTTGGAGTATCAGCCTAAGCGTTTGAAAATGAATATGTTAGAGGCAACGGCTTTACTGGCAGGTATTATCGTGGATACGAAGAGTTTTACATTCCGTACCGGAGCACGTACGTTTGATGCAGCTTCATATCTTCGTTCTCACGGCGCAGATACTATATTGGTACAAAAGTTATTAAAAGAAGATATGGCCCATTATTTACAAATTGCAAAAACAATTCGAAATGCGTACATTTATAAAAACGGGATTGCAATTGCAAAGGTAGATGGTGATGGGGTTTATGATCAAGTATTAATTGCCCAATCGGCTGATACATTACTGACAATGACTGGAGTGATTGCCTCTTTCGTAATTGCACAGCGCGGTGAAAAGGTAATTGGGATTAGTGGACGCTCTTTAGGAGAAGTAAATGTACAGCTTATTATGGAAAATTTAGGCGGGGGCGGCCATTTAACAAATGCCGCAACGCAAATACAAGACATATCGATTGATGAAGCAGAAGCAAACTTAAAATCTATTATAAATGAGTATTTAGAGGGAGGAACACAATCATGAAAGTAATCTTTTTAAAAGATGTAAAAGGTAAAGGGAAAAAAGGGGAAATGAAAAACGTACCAGACGGTTATGCTAATAACTTTTTATTAAAACAAGGACTTGCAATTGAAGCGACAAATGCAAATATGAAGACATTAGATGCGAAAAAGCGTAAAGAAGAAAAAGATGCAGAATTAGAGCTTGAAAAATGCAAGGAATTAAAAGAAACGCTAGAAAAATTAACAGTAGAATTAAAAGCAAAATCAGGTGAGGGCGGCCGTTTATTTGGTTCTATTACAAGTAAACAAATTGTAGATAGCTTACAAAAAGCTCATAATATTAAACTTGATAAACGTAAATTTGAAATGGACGATGCAATTCGTGCATTAGGATATACGAACGTTACTGTGAAATTACATCCACAAGTAACAGCAACAGTAAAGGTTCATGTTACTGAACAATAAAGAAAAGATTGAAAAGGAGGATTGCGCATGAGTGATATGTTTGCTGATCGTACCCCTCCGCATAATATTGAGGCTGAACAAGCTGTATTAGGAGCCATTTTTCTTGATCAAGAAGCGTTAACATCAGCTTCGGAAATGCTAATGCCAGAAGACTTCTATCGAACGGCGCATCAAAAAATTTATCAAATGATGCTTGATCTTTCTGATAAAGGAGAGCCCATTGATTTAGTTACCGCAACAGCAGCACTTGCTGATCAAAACTTGTTAGAAGAAATTGGCGGTGTTTCTTATTTAGCTGAACTAGCGGAAGCTGTACCGACAGCTGCTAACGTAGAATATTATGCGCGCATTATCGCAGAAAAATCGATTTTGCGTCGGCTTATTCGGACAGCAACACATATTGTGTCGGATGGTTATGAACGAGAAGATGATGTAGAGAGTCTATTAAATGAAGCTGAGAAAAAAATATTAGAGGTATCTCAGCGTACGAATACAAAAGGTTTCCAAAATATTAAAGATGTTCTTGTAGCAGCTTACGATAAAATTGAATTACTGCATAATCAAAAAGGTGAAGTTACAGGAATTCCAACGGGTTTCACCGAGTTAGATCGTATGACAGCAGGTTTCCAGCGCAATGATTTAATTATTGTAGCGGCGCGTCCATCTGTAGGGAAAACAGCATTTTCTTTAAATATTGCTCAAAACGTTGCGACGAAAACGGACGAAAATGTTGCGATTTTTAGTTTAGAGATGGGGGCTGACCAGCTCGTTATGCGTATGCTTTGTGCAGAAGGGAATATTGATGCACAGCGTCTTCGTACAGGGACTTTAACTTCAGAAGACTGGGCGAAACTGACGATGGCTATGGGCAGTCTCTCAAATGCAGGTATTTTTATTGATGATACGCCAGGTATTCGTGTTAGTGAAATTCGGGCAAAATGTAGACGTTTAAAACAAGAACATGGTCTTGGAATGATTTTAATCGATTATTTGCAGCTTATTCAAGGTAGCGGGAAATCTGGTGAAAACCGTCAGCAAGAAGTATCGGAGATTTCTCGTACACTAAAAGGATTGGCGCGTGAACTAGAAGTTCCGGTTATTGCCTTATCGCAGCTTTCTCGTGGTGTAGAATCTCGTCAAGATAAGCGTCCGATGATGTCGGATATTCGTGAGTCAGGAAGTATTGAGCAAGATGCTGATATAGTAGCATTCTTATATCGTGAAGATTACTATGACCGAGAAACAGAAAATAAAAATACAATTGAAATTATTATTGCTAAGCAGCGTAATGGTCCAGTAGGTTCGGTTGAACTGGCGTTTGTAAAGGAGTTTAACAAATTCGTAAACTTAGAACGACGTTTTGAGGATGGGCATGCATAGCAAGCATAGCGAGAGTATAAAAAAGAAGCACATTTCTTATAATAAAATGTGTTTCTTTTTTTGTTTGTGAAATAATGTTTTCATGCGTAAAATGAAATTCTTACGAACAAAAAAGATAAAAGAGAAAAAAATGTTCGTTTTTAAATTGACTTCTCTTTGCATTTTGGTACAATTATATTGTTTGAAAAGTTCGTTTGAAAATTTCGGAGGTGCTTGAATAATGTCTTCAGTAGTAGTTGTAGGAACACAGTGGGGCGATGAAGGAAAAGGTAAAATTACTGATTTCCTTTCTGAACATGCAGAAGTAGTTGCGCGCTATCAAGGCGGAAATAACGCAGGACATACAATTGTTTTTAACGGTGTTAAATATAAATTGCACTTAATTCCATCTGGTATTTTCTATAAAGAAAAAGTTTGTGTTATCGGAAACGGTATGGTAGTAGATCCAAAAGCTTTGCTTGAGGAATTAAAATATTTACATGATCGCGGTGTAAGCACTGATAATTTACGTATTAGTAACCGTGCACATGTTATCTTACCTTATCACTTAAAGCAAGACGAGTTAGAAGAAGAGCGTAAAGGTGATAATAAAATTGGTACAACGAAAAAAGGTATCGGTCCTGCATACATGGACAAAGCTGCTCGTACAGGTATTCGTATGGCAGACCTTTTAGATCGTGAAGCATTTAAAGAAAAGCTTGAGCGTACTCTAGCAGAAAAAAATCGTTTGTTTGAAAAAATGTATGATGCAGAAGGATTTAGTGCAGAAGAAATTTTCGAAGAATATTTCGAATATGGTCAACGAATTGCACAATACGTATGTGATACGTCTGTTGTATTAAATGATGCATTAGATGAAGGACGCCGCGTATTATTTGAAGGTGCACAAGGTGTTATGCTTGATATTGATCAAGGTACGTACCCGTTCGTTACATCTTCTAACCCAGTTGCTGGTGGTGTAACAATTGGTTCTGGTGTAGGACCTTCTAAAATTAAACGCGTAGTAGGTGTATGTAAAGCATATACAAGCCGTGTAGGTGACGGTCCATTCCCAACTGAGCTTCATGATGAAGTTGGTAATCAAATTCGTGAAGTTGGTCGTGAATACGGTACAACAACAGGTCGTCCACGCCGTGTTGGTTGGTTTGATAGTGTTGTTGTAAGACATGCTCGTCGCGTTAGCGGTCTTACAGACTTGTCTTTAAACTCTATCGACGTATTAACAGGTATTCCAACTGTGAAAATTTGTATTGCATACAAATATAACGGTGAAGTTATTGACGAAGTTCCAGCAAACTTAAATATTTTAGCGAAATGTGAGCCAGTATACGAAGAGCTTCCAGGTTGGACAGAAGATATTACAGGCGTAAAAACACTAGCTGAACTTCCTGAAAATGCAAGACATTATGTAGAACGTGTGTCTCAATTAACAGGTATTCCGTTAGCTATGTTCTCTGTTGGTCCAGACCGTAGCCAAACAAATATTGTTCGTAACGTATACGGTATCTAATCTTGTTTTTTTCTTAAAAATACGATATATGAAAAAAGAACCCAATTTAAATGGGTTCTTTTTTTATGTTTTTATAAAAAAATATAAAAAAGTATTGTACAAATATATCATTTCATGATATTATAACTCTTGTCGTCACGAAAACATGACATTGGTGAACATGAGCCATTAGCTCAGTTGGTAGAGCATCTGACTTTTAATCAGAGGGTCGAAGGTTCGAGTCCTTCATGGCTCACCATTTTATTTTCGTGGCCCGTTGGTCAAGTGGTTAAGACACCGCCCTTTCACGGCGGTAACACGGGTTCGAATCCCGTACGGGTCACTTTTTTTTTTGTTTTATTTTGGTCCCGTGGTGTAGTGGTTAACATGCCTGCCTGTCACGCAGGAGATCGCCGGTTCGACCCCGGTCGGGACCGCCACTTTTGTTTAATACCACAATTAGTGGTTTTATATATATGTTTTGGCTCGGTAGCTCAGTCGGTAGAGCAGAGGACTGAAAATCCTCGTGTCGGCGGTTCGATTCCGTCCCGAGCCACTTTCAGGATATTAAGAGGGCCCGCTTAATATCCTTTTTATATTGTACAATTTTACAAATGAGATTAGTTCTTTTAAAATAGAAGGAAGGGAAGCCTCTAGCAGTTGAAGCTAGAGGTTTTTCTGTAAAGAAGGCAATTAAATGTTCAGGAGGAAACTAAAATGATGGGAAAGAAAATTTTAGTCGTTGATGATGAAAAACCAATTGCAGATATTTTAAAGTTTAATTTAGAAAAAGAAGGTTTTGAAATTGTAATGGCTCATGATGGTGATGAAGCCATTGAAAAAGCAAATGAAGAACAACCAGATATGGTTTTATTAGATATTATGTTACCGGGAAAAGATGGTTTAGAAGTTTGTCGTGAAATACGAAAAAACTATGAAATGCCAATTATTATGCTAACAGCAAAAGACTCTGAAATTGATAAAGTCCTTGGATTAGAACTAGGGGCAGATGATTATGTAACAAAGCCGTTTAGTACACGTGAGTTATTAGCACGCGTAAAAGCGAATTTACGTCGTCATCAACAAGGTGGAGCAGCTGAAAAAGAAGAAAATGCAGAGATGGTTATTGGACCGATTGTAATCAATCCCAATGCATATAGTGTAACAAAGCGCGAAGAAAATATTGAGTTAACACATCGCGAATTTGAATTGCTTCATTATTTAGCGAAGCATTTAGGACAAGTTATGACGCGCGAACATTTATTACAAACTGTTTGGGGTTATGACTATTTTGGTGATGTGCGTACAGTAGATGTAACAGTTCGTCGTTTACGTGAGAAAATTGAAGATAATCCAAGTCATCCAACTTTAATTGTAACAAGACGTGGTGTGGGATATTACTTACGCGATCCAGAGCAGGAGTAATATATGAAGAAAGTTGGTTTTTTTCAGTCGATTCATTTAAAGTTCGTATTAATTTACATGCTATTAATTTTAATGGCAATGCAAATTATTGGTGTTTATTTTGTTCGGGAGTTAGAGAAAAATCTTGTGAAGAGTTTTAAAGAATCATTAACACAACGAACGAATTTACTTGCTTACAACTTAAAGCAAGAATTTGGAAAAGAAAGAGATAGACCAAAAGATCCTACCATTGAAGAGGCACTGAAAACAAGTCTGGAAGGTTTTGCTTCTGATCGAAAAGCTGATATTCAAGAGGTTCGGGTCATTGATGAGAATAGTCGTGTGTTAGCAACATCACTTCAATATAATCAAAGTATTGTCGGAAAAAAAACAACAGACTTATTGGTAAAACGAGCATTAGTGCAAGAAAAACCTGTTGATAAAATGGAACTAGACCGCAACACAGGAAATCGTGTGCAGGTTGTTGCTACTCCAATCAAGGTACCCATCCAAGCAAATAATGATAAACCTTGTGTAATCTATATTGTTGCTTCTATGGAAGATGTTTATAAACAAATGAAACTCATTAATCAAATCTTTGCAACGGGAACGGTTATCGCATTGTTAGTAACAGCTGTGCTAGGTATTTTATTAGCACAAACTATTACAAGACCAATTTCAGATATGAGAAAGCAAGCGATTGAAATGGCAAAGGGAAATTACGCTCGGAAAGTAAAAGTGCATGGTCATGATGAAATTGGCCAATTAGCATTGGCATTTAATAATTTATCGAAGAAGTTGCAGCAAGCTCGTTCTTCTACGGAGAGCGAGAGAAGAAAGCTTTCGTCTGTATTATCTCATATGACAGATGGAGTAATTGCAACGGATCGAAAAGGAGATATTATCTTATTAAATGATCCAGCTGAAAAAATGCTTAACGTTTCACGTGAAACAGCATTAGATCAGTCGATTTTAGAAATATTAGGCATTCAAGAAGAGTACACATTAGATAATTTATATGAAGAACCAGACTCTGTTATATTAGATTTTAGTACAAGAGATGAGCCGTATATTTTACGAGCTAGCTTTTCTATTATTCAAAAAGACAATGGAAAGGTAAATGGTTTCATTGCGGTATTATATGATGTGACGGAACAAGAGCGAATCGAGGGCGAGCGCCGAGAATTTGTGGCAAACGTTTCTCATGAACTTCGTACACCATTAACAACGATGCGAAGCTATTTGGAAGCATTAGGTGAAGGTGCGTGGCAAGATCCGAATATTGCACCGCAATTCTTACAAGTGACGCAAGAAGAAACGGAGCGAATGATTCGACTTGTTAATGCGCTGCTACAGCTTTCAAAATTAGATAGTACAGAATATCGTTTAATGAAAGAATGGGTAGATTTTACACAATTCTTTAGTAATATCATTGATCGTTTTGAAATGTCAAAAGAGCAGAATGTATCGTTTAAACGTTCATTTTCTAAGAGAACACGTTTTATTGAGATTGATGAGGATAAAATTACACAAGTTCTTTATAATATTATTTCAAACGCCTTAAAGTATTCTCCAGAAGGCGGAACAATAACATATCGTTTACGAGAAAGAGAAGATATGTTAGAAATAAGCATCAGCGACCAAGGAATGGGGATTCCGAAAGAGAACGTTGATAAGATTTTTGAGCGTTTCTATCGCGTTGACAAAGCGCGTTCACGTAAATTAGGTGGAACAGGATTAGGTCTAGCAATTGCCAAGGAAATGATTCAAGCTCATGGCGGTTCGATTTGGGCAAAAAGTGAAGAAGGAAAAGGGACAACCATTTATTTCACGCTTCCGATGGAAAAGGAAGAAGAGGATGACTGGGAATGAATATGGAGAACTTAAAATCAGTCTTGCTAATTAACTTAGTTGTTATTAGCGTATTTCTTACTTTTAATTTATGGACTTATGTACCTGATTCCAGCAAATTGCAAAATGCGAAATATCTTCAAGAAAATACGGAGGGAGAACAGAAGAATCTTGCGAATGTCATTTTACCTTCTGTTGTTCTTTTCCATAAAGAGAATACACATCTTGGAAGCGAAAATATAGACGCTATTGATCCATTATATAAATTACTTCAACGAGGAGAATTGTACGATTTTAAAGATATATCAAATGATATTCCGAAACAGCAATTTTTCTCCTTTGTTCGTGGGAAAAACAAGATTGAAATGCTTTTCCCTACACATATCCCATTGGATTCTATGAGGGGCGTTTTTGCCATCAAGGAAAAAATCCCAGATTCATATAGCTTTAATCGTATAATGATTGACTTATCAAAAAGTCGCGATGGTAATATTTCTGTCTACTTTATCTCATATGAAAATCGCAAGGTATATCATATGGTGTTAAAAGGAATAATGCTTCGAGAGCTTGAAACGGCACGTGACCAATTTGCAGCTAGTGCGAGGGATTACTCTCAATACACATTAAGTGATACGAGAGAAATATTTTTACCAGATACGAAAACGGATGTGCAGAGTATGGGGTATTTAGTAAATGAAATTACCGAGGATGTATTTATAAATGCATTATTTACAGATCCTCGTTATGTAAAAAAAATACCTGGTGAACGTGAAAACACATATACAGATGGAATTCGCCTCATGCAAGTATTAAAGAAAAATCAAATGTTACAGTACACAAATTCAGCTGTATCAGAACAAGCGAATATATCTGGAAATGCGCTTATTCAACGCAGTTTTGATTTTATTAACGGTCATAGTGGTTTAACAGATTCTTATCGTTTTGAATATATGAGCTCTAGAAAAAGACAAACAACGTATCGTTTATATGTTGATAGCTTACCTGTATTTAATGAAAATGGCATGGCAACATTAGATGAAGTATGGGGGGGAGAAGAATTAATTTCCTATAAGCGTCCATTATTTAAGCTATTATTAAAATATGTTGATGACCAAACAATCTCTCTTGCGGATGGTAAGACAGTTATACGCTCTCTAGAGAAGAATGAAAATGTGGATATGAAATTAATTGAAGATATTCGATTAGGATATAAGCTTACACCACAGTCAGGAACAGATGGAAAAAATATAGCTGCAATAAATTTAAAACCCGTTTGGTATGTTGTGTACGGTGAAGACAATAAGGTTAAAGAATGGTGCGAAGAGAAAGGAGGAGAGCTCATTGGATTGGAATAGGATTAAAACAATTTTTATTGTTACCTTTTTCATTTTAGATCTCTTCCTTATCTTTCAGTTTGTACAAAAAAAGGATAGTAATCAACTTGATTATATGACGGAAACGAATATTGAAGACCAAATGAAGGCGGATAAAATTACATTTGAGGATTTACCAAAAGAGTCGCCGAAAGATACGTATATTATGGCGAAAAATAGAGCTTTTTCCGATGAAGATATACATCCTTTAAAAAATCAAACGGTGTCCTTACAAGAGCCAAATACACTTGTAAGTAAGCTTAAGGAACCATTTTGGAATGCGAAAGCAACGACAGGTGATAACTATAGCGAATTTTTGCGTTCTTATGTAGTTGATGGACAAAAATACAATGCTATAGGAAAAGTAGAAGGATCAAGAGTTTATTTTTTTCAAAAATATAAAGATAAACCACTTTTTTATAATCAACATGGGATGATTGTTGCCGAACTAAATGAAAAGAAAGAAATTATATCGTATACACAAACAATGCTATATGACTTTAAAGAGATGGGAGATCGAAATAAAGATTTAGATATTATTTCTGCCCGCAATGCATTAGAAACGTTGTATACGAAAACTGGATTGAAACAAGGAATTCATATAAAAGGAGCAAAATTAGGATATGCAACAGTCGTAGCTCCTTCTTCCTCAAATGTACAAGTCCTTGTTCCAACCTGGAATCTGTATACAGACAAAGTGGACTACTTTGTAAACGCGATAGAAGGACAAATTATTCAATTAGGTAAGGACAACAAGGAAATTGAGCAATGGAGTGAGGGAAAATGAGTCTACATTTTAGTGTACTTGCAAGCGGCAGTACGGGAAATGCGCTGTATGTAGGGACAGAACGTGAAAAGTTATTAGTAGACGCGGGATTGAGTGGAAAAGCAATGGAATCTTTGTTCCAGCAAGCTGAATTAGATATAAATAGTATATCTGGTATTTTTGTCACACATGAACATAGTGATCATATTAAAGGGCTAGGTGTATTAGCTCGTAAGTATCATTTACCCATTTATGCAAATGAGAAAACATGGAATGCGATGGAGCACTTAATCGGTAATATTCCAACAGAGCAAAAATTTATTTTCTCTATTGGAGAAGTGAAAACATTCGGAGATATTGAAGTCGAATCGTTTGGCGTTTCACATGACGCTGCGGAGCCAATGTTTTATGCGTTTCATCACAACGGAAGAAAGTTAGCGCTTATTACAGATACAGGGTATGTTAGTGACCGAATGAAAGGGGTTATTAAGGGAGCTAATGCTTTTGTATTTGAAAGTAATCACGACGTTGAGATGCTCCGAATGGGACGTTATCCATGGAGTGTTAAACGAAGAATTTTAAGTGATGTAGGGCATGTTTGTAATGAAGATGCAGCGCTGGCAATGACTGATGTAATTACAGATGAAACAAAGCATATATATTTGGCTCATCTTAGTTTAGATAACAATATGAAAGAGCTTGCTCGTATGTCTGTTGCGCAAGTGCTTGAAGAGAGAGGACTTGCTGTAGGAGAAGCGTTCCAACTGCACGATACCGATCCGAAAACGCCAACTAAAATTCAATACGTATAATTCTTCATTTTGGTAAACAATAAAGGGGAATATAAATGCTTTCGGAAGGTTAGGTGAGCATAAATGTCCTTTATTGATGAAGAAGATGTTCAGAGGAAACGAAAGAGAAAGCAAAAGCATAAACATATTTTTATTTCTGGTGTAGCGGGAACTGTCATTGGTGCTACATTATTTGCTTTTGCTATGCCAACGTTTTCGAAATTAGGTTGGACTACAATTAGAGAAACAGAAGCAAGTGAAGAGAAACAGTATATAGCGCAGTCTACTCCTCAGGTTGTGAATACAGGGGATGGCTTTGTTAAGGCTGTTGACCGTGCTTCAGAAGCAGTAGTTGGTATTATTAATATCCAGCGTGATAATTTTTCAGAAGCAGATGCTGAGGCTGGAACAGGGTCTGGAGTGATTTATAAGAAAGAAAATGGGCACGCGTATATTGTAACAAATAATCATGTTGTAGCAGGAGCCAATCGTATTGAAGTAAGTTTGAGCGATGGAAAAAAGGTTCCGGGAAAAATTTTAGGAACTGATGTTGTAACAGATTTAGCTGTCGTACAAATTGATGAAAAATATGCGAAAAAGGTCATTGACCTTGGTGATTCTACGAAAGTAAAACGTGGTGAATCTGCACTTGCAATCGGAAATCCGCTTGGTTTACAATTTTCAGGTACTGTAACACAAGGGATTATTTCCGCAAATGAACGCATTGTACCAGTTGATCTAGATCAAGATGGACATTATGATTGGCAAGTAGAAGTATTGCAGACAGATGCTGCTATTAATCCTGGTAATAGTGGCGGAGCTTTAATAAATGAAGCAGGGCAACTTATTGGTATTAACTCCATGAAAATTGCTGCAAAAGAGGTAGAAGGAATTGGCCTTGCAATTCCTGTTGCAAGAGCTGTCCCAGTGATGAATGAGCTCGAAAAGTATGGGAAAGTAAGACGGCCATATGTTGGGGTTGAGCTTAGATCTTTAAATGAAATTCCTACTTATTATTGGGATAAAACATTGCATCTCCCAGCAAATGTAACGGAAGGTGTATGTATTTTAGATGTAAAAAGCCCATCGCCAGGTAGCGATGCTGGTTTACATGAATATGATGTCATTGTAGCAATTGATGGAAAAACAGTTCAGGATATTATTGCATTTCGAAAAGCTCTATACAATAAAAAAATTGGCGATAAGATGACGATTACATATTATCGTGGTGCAAAGCGAGAAACAACAACTATAAAATTAGGCAGTCAGCAGTATTAAAACAGGAGGCGGCCCCTCCTGTTTTCTGTTGTGGATAAGTGAGGTGAAATTATGAAGTTACCTTGTTGTTTAGAACATGTAGAGTTAGCGCTAGATATTATTGTGGATGAATGTGAAGTAGCTCCAGTTATCCACAATGTGGATAACGAAAGTGATGAGAAAAAAACATGTGAATTTTGTCAAAATAAGGCGATATATGTTGTGTCGAACACAGATTCCCACACAATATGTGGATGATGTATGTGGATATGTGGATAACTTCTGTGGATAATGTGTTTGTAAGGTGGGGAGTACATGTGAATATCTTAATTATCTCAATCGGAAAATTAAAAGAAAAATATTTAAAACAAGGCATTGAAGAATACTTAAAACGATTATCTTCATACGCGAAAGTGGAAGTTGTTGAATTACCAGATGAAAAAGCACCAGAAAATTTAAGTGAAGCAGAAATGCAAATGGTAAAAGAAAAAGAAGGAATTCGCATTTTAGATAGAATTTCTGATGATACGCATGTGATTGTATTAGCAATTGAAGGGAAACAAAAATCATCAGAAGAATTTGCTGCAAACTTAGACCGTCTCGCTACATATGGGAAGAGCAAAGTGGCATTTGTTATTGGAGGATCGCTTGGACTAAGTAAGGAAGTGATGAAACGCTCCAACGAGTCATTGTCGTTCTCGAAAATGACGTTGCCTCACCAGTTGATGCGTTTGGTACTGTTAGAGCAGGTGTATAGAGCATTTCGAATTAATCGGAATGAACCTTACCATAAGTAAAAGAAGGCCGAAGATTAATAAATTAACCAAAATTATGACTAACTCTTACAATTGAGAGTTGGTCTTTTTTGTTCCATGTAAATGTTAAATAATGTCGCATATCATCTCCCTTTATAATTAGGCGATGTTCCTCTATTTTTATACATATGGGATGGGGATTATGGAATATTACACATAATCCCTATATTAAATCAGGAGTCATATTATTCAAGTAATCGGTTATTATCTCCAACAGCGGTATGACTACCAATGGATGCAGCCTACCACATATCATCTGCCAAGTATAAGGGTGTGCATGGTTTATTCATTTTTACCCACTTTTTTTGCATCTCCATCTATTCCCCATGCCTTTCGTAGCTCTGTTGGTATGAGAAACGGGGTATATTCATAATCGGTCATAGCAAGTGACTGACGTCTGAGCAATGCCAGACCGAGATGATTAGCCATACTTCCAAAAACACCTGAATAATCAGAATCAAGAAAACCCATTAGTTCTTTAAGTTTCATTAACTTTTGCCAATTGGAGCGGGGAACTTCCATCCAATCAGCAATTTCGTCCCCTACGATTTCTCGAATTAGAGCAGGAATAATATTATCAAACATCTGACCCGGAATTAGATCTGCATGATATTCAAGAAGAGCCTGAGTCATCTCAATTCCTTCGGGAGACGGACCATGATGCCTTCTTCCAATAATTTCTGTTAACATTATTGATTGTTCCATGGTCTCTGGGATAATGTCCTCCCGAACTCCTAACATGGATCCTACGATTTTCCAAAAATACAGGTAATCTTCGGCCTGTTTTTCTGTTATATTCATACCTAAACGACGAAGGCCATCAATGATAACACTAGAGAAAGTTAATAGAGTACCGAGCAGATCCTCCTGACAAATGGGGATACCATTTTCTTTTTCGTCCCATCTATCGGTTTGTTGGACCAAGTGACGAATAGCCGAATGCATTAAACGGATTTTTTGGATCGCTTTGATTCCTTGTCCTTCGGATTCAAGACCATCTGGTGCCATGACATGAAGGACGAATTGTCCTGTTTCAGCGATCCTGCGATAGGCATTTTGACCTAAGCGATAACTGAATGTAAGGACCTTAACACCTTTGCGTGCTGCATAACAATATACAAGTGAGCCTGTTGCTAATAGTAAAGTGATAGCAATACCATGTTCTCGAAATAAGTCAGTTGCGTTTCTCATTCGGGCCCAGTCAACTCCTTCTGGACAATAAGCTGTATCTCTCAGCCAACTTTCGATGTTATCAGGAAGTTCCCCTGGATAAGACTGGTCATTGTTAATTAATTGTTTCAACAAAGAATTTACTGCATCAACTTGACCATTTTTGAACAATTCTTTAATAATTTCATCCGGAATAGGGTCACCTTCCATCCGTAAACTCTCCATAAACTCGTCGGTATATAACATCTATTTCCTCCCTTAACTGTTTATTGTTTATACCTCAGTCAATTCGAAGAAGGACAAGAATATATTCAACGTTATATATATTCTATGTATATAAGTAATATGAAAATCTATGAATAGTTAATGATATTGAAGGCAGTATGGATAAATAAATGATACGTTGAGATTAGAAGTACATAGGGATTGGGCCGAATCAAGAAGATGTTTAATTTTTAACTATATAAATCCGTTTTAATGTTTCGGCATATAAATTGTTGTTATGTAGAATACATCATGACCGCTACTGGCGCTCCCTTTGTTTTACAACATTGCATGTGGCAGGAAAAGGCACTGACCGCTCCTATGCACAGCCAGACACTCTCGTCCTCCCATAAAAAAGAAGAGGGTTTTATGTTGTTTTTTTAATTTATATATATAAGTAAGCTAAATTTATGGTATTGTTAAGGAATTTTAATCGAAAGGTCAATGGGTATTATTACATTTTATAGTTAAATATGTTAAGATAATTTGTGCGTACAGAATCTTGTAAATTTTAAGATATATTAAATGGGTTTTTTAAAATTAAGGAGTGGAAAAATGGCGCACAATATACCTCTATTGACGATTGTTGTTCCCTGCTACAATGAAGAAGCTACATTAGAGGAAACAACAAAAGAACTAACAAGAGTTATGGACGATTTAGTTGTAAATAACAAAATAAGTAATGAAAGTATCATTTTTTATGTAGATGATGGAAGCTCTGATAATACATGGGGCATAATTGAAGAAAAAACCGAAACAAATCCTTATGTTCAAGGATTAAAATTAAGTAGAAATTTTGGCCATCAAGGAGCATTAATCGCTGGTTTAGAATCAGCAAGAGATTTTTCAGATTGTGTGGTTTCAATAGATGCAGACCTTCAAGATGATGTTAACGTTATCTATCAATTTATCGATAAGTATCAAGAAGGTTATGAGATTGTATATGGAGTTCGAGATAAGAGAGACACGGACACAAAATTTAAACGAAACACCGCTTTATGGTTTTACAGTCTTATGGGGAAAATGGGTGTTAAGTTAGTACCCAATCATGCAGATTATCGTTTAATGAGTAAAAGAGCGTTAGACGAATTTATAAAATATCAAGAAGAAAACTTATTTATTCGAGGAATTGTTCCTCTATTAGGCTTTAAATCTACTAATGTTTATTATGACCGTAAAGAAAGATTTGCTGGTGAATCAAAGTATCCATTAAAGAAAATGATTGCTTTTGCTTTTGATGGACTTACCTCATTTAGCGTTGCACCAATAAGATTCGTTTCATATTTAGGATTTTTGATGGTGCTTATCGGAATCGGAATTGCTCTTTATGCATTATTTGCAAAAGTTTTTTCATATACGACTAGTGGCTGGACTTCATTGATGCTATCCATTTGGATTGTTGGAGGAGTACAGTTGTTGGCAATTGGAATTATTGGTGAGTATATAGGAAAAATCTTTAAAGAAACAAAAGGGCGTCCGAGATATACAATTGAAAAGAATAGCGTTCTTGAGAAACAAAAAGAATACGTATCAGACTTGATTAAAAAGTAAATAGAAACTAAGAAGGCCCATCCTCATAAAAATATTCTTAGGCTGGACAAACCTTATAAATATTTACTATTAATTATTTTAGGCTGTGTTTAATTAAAATCATCCCCATCTTACTGCTGGGTTATTGCCTAGCACGTATCTGAAGATGGGGATAAATTTTTAGTATAGGTATGAAGTTTTAACGGGGGATAAGCTTGTTATAAAATGGCCCCGGCATTAATTAAATGAATGAGAGGAAGACTTAAAAGAAATGAAAAAGTCAGTTAGGTTTAATGATCTCAGGATAAATGAATCATCATTTGAAAAACTAAATATCTTTTTATTTTTTTATTCCTTTTTTATTATGTTGTTTTTTACACAGACATCCCCATTCTTTACGTTAAGTGAGTGGGTAGATTCTAATGCCTTTTTTACAGTTGGAAAAGCTATGGCGAATGGATTAGTTCCTTATCAAGATATTTTTGAACAGAAGGGTCCTTTGCTATATGGTTTGCATGCATTAGCTTATTCGTTTTCTCATTCCACTTTCGTTGGAGTTTACATACTGGAAAGTCTTGCAATGTTTGTTAACGTTGTTTTAGCATTCAAGATTTCCCGCCTATATTTGAATTGGATGCCTTCTGCGTTCATATCTATTTTTTTCCCAGTATTAGTATTAAATCAAAATGCATTTCGTTTTGGGGATAGTGCTGAAGAATTTTCGATTCCTTTTATAATGATTCTTCTTTATATGATATTTAAATATTTTAAGTATGGCTCTGACTCACTTTTTAACCGGAGAATTTATCTTTTAAATGGGATTATGATTGCCTGTGTGTTTTGGATTAAATTTACCCTTGTTGGAGCTTGGATCGGATTCTACCTTGCAATTTTAATTATTTGTATAGGTGAAAAAAGATGGAAGGACTTAATGAACGCAATTGTTTTCACGTTTGCGGGACTAGCTCTTGCAAGTGTTCCATGGTTTATCTATTTTGGTATGAATCATGCAATTCAAGATTTGATAGATGTGTATTTGAAATTTAATCTTGGTACTTATTCATCACAAGTAGGTAAAGCTGAGAAACTTATGAATTTCGCATTTACTTTTGGCGATGCATTTAATGGTAATTTTGAAAGTAAAGTGTTGATTATTGTCGGTTTAATTGATTTTATGTTTACATGGAAGTACTTTAAAGATAGAAGTCAAAAATGGATGCTTTTAAGTACTATCATTTTCTTAATTGTAGGAGTATATATTGGAGGAAGAGGCTATCCATACTATTTCCTTATTATAACGCCTTTAGGGCTATTTGGATTGATAGCAATCGCTCATTTTATTCAAAATGCTAACATAAAGTCGCAGATTACTCTTGGTAAAAGTAAATGGTTTGCTCTATCAATGATGGCGATGGCAACGATTTTCTTCTGCTTCGGTTATAATTCCAATATGAAGGCTTCAAAGTTCTATCAGAAGGGGCCTCTTGCACAGGAAACATTTGCTGAAATCATGAATCAAGAACCGAATCCAACGTTATTAAATTATGGTTCTTTAGACGGTGGATTTTATTTAGCTGCAGATATTGTACCGAATATCCGCTATTTTGAAAGACAAAACATTAACTATGAAGAATATCCTGAAAATATGGATGAGCAACATCGTTATATAAAAGAGAAAAAGATTAAATTTGTTGTATTAAGAGTTGATCCAAAGACGATTCCAAGTGAGGTTGACGTTCCTTACCTTCACAAAAATTATCGTTTAGTTGCTGAGCAACAGCAACTTGTAGAAGGATCGGATACTAAGTTTTTACTCTATAAGCAGAAAGATTAGAAATTTGAGAAGGGTGTGATTGGTAATTTCTATTTACTCCTTTTTACAAATTTTTGTTAAAATCTTGGCTGGAATAAGCCATATCCAAATCAAGTGCTGAAACCAATTTTCTTTCATAAATAATACAAAGAAGAAGCTCCTCATTTGAGGGAGCTTCTTTTTTGTACCATTGTTAAATTATTCCTATATCATAATGTTATTTCCATAAAATAAATATATCCTGCAGATATAGACATAATGATGTAATATATTGAATGAAATAAAGTGAATACACGAAGGATGGACGTAAAATGGGAAATTTATTATTAATGATGATTGAACGCGTTGGTTTAATTGTTATTTTAGGATTTTTACTTTCACATATTAAAGTGTTCCGTTGGCTGCTGCATAAGCAAGATGGCTATAAAGGTAGCTTTATGTTAATTGGCATATTTTCATTATTTACAATTGTAAGCAACTACACAGGTATTGAGATTTCTGGCAATACAATTATGAATGAAAATTGGCTTCAGGGCGTCTCTTCTTCTAGTACGATTGCGAATACGCGTATTATGGGAATTGGGATTAGCGGGTTACTTGGAGGTCCAATTGTTGGAATAGGAGTAGGGTTTATAGCCGGTATTCATCGCTATGTACTAGGAGGAACAACTGCGCTTAGCTGTGCAATTTCTTCTATTTTGGCTGGGATTGTGACAGGTTATATTGGTTATTTATATCAAAAACGAAATCGCGTTGTAACTCCTAAATTTTCTGCAATGCTTAGTATCTGCATGGTATCGCTGGAAATGCTTATGATTCTTTTCATAATCAATGACGGCTGGAGTATTGTGAAAACAATTGCAATCCCAATGATTATCGTAAATGGTTTCGGAAGTTTTATTTTAATGTCAATGATTCAGTCTATTTTACGGCAAGAAGAACATGCGAAGGCATTACAAACGCATAAAGTATTGCGCATTGCTGATAAAACACTTCCGTATTTTCGCCAAGGATTAACGGAAGAATCATGTACGCATGTAGCACAAATTATCCACCACTTTACAGGAACAGATGCAGTATCTCTAACAGATACGGAAAAAATATTAGCACATGTTGGATTAGGATCTGATCATCATATTCCTTCCCATAGCTTAATTACCGAATTGTCAAAAGATGTGCTAAAGACCGGGGAAATTATGAAAGCAAAGTCACGCGAAGAAATTAATTGTCAGCATGGAGGGTGTTTATTACAAGCGGCAATTGTGATTCCGCTCACGTCTCACGGAAAGACTATCGGTGGTCTTATCCCTGTCAAGTAGACAATATAAAAAAGCTATGCAGCTAGTGCGTGTCTAAACTCAATCGGCGCACGCTGATTGAGTTTAGATTGAAATCGTTGATAATTATAATAGTAAATATAATCTTCGACGGCTTGTCTTAACTCACTTTCTGATTTACACTGGTGTAGATACAACTTCTCTGTCTTGAGGTGCGAAAAGAAGGATTCTACACAGGCGTTATCTAGGCAGTTTCCTTTGCGAGAGTGGCTGCCTTTTATGCCATATGCTTCTAATCGCTTGTTGTATGCATAAGACGTATACTGATAGCCTTGATCCGAATGGAGAACGG
>NZ_JQKQ01000034.1:0-47508 GCF_000746135.1 Bacillus sp. UNC322MFChir4.1 | reverse complement strand
CATGAAGCCCCCCTCAAGATGAGATTTCCCATAGCGTTAAGCTAGTAAGATCCCTGAAAGATGATCAGGTTGATAGGTTCGAGGTGGAAGCGTGGTGACACGTGGAGCTGACGAATACTAATAGATCGAGGACTTAATCAAATAATATGAAGCAGATGTTATCTAGTTTTGAAGGAATATACCTTCATAAGTCTGGTAATGATGGCAGAGAGGTCACACCCGTTCCCATACCGAACACGGAAGTTAAGCTCTCTAGCGCCGATGGTAGTTGGGACTTTGTCCCTGTGAGAGTAGGACGTTGCCAGGCAAACGAAAGACGAGTCAATGGACTCGTCTTTTTTGTGTTTTTATCCTATAAAAGCTGAATTGAAAATCCTCATTGTTGGAAGTTTCGTTTTATAATTAGGAAACTTTATATTCCTCATTCATAAAATAAAGAACGGTTGATTAAACGTGAGAAGATATGGATAGGATAGAGAAGGAAGCAAAAGAGTTGCAAAATTTTTTAATACGTATATAATTAAAGTCAAAGATAGTCAAAGTCAATAAAGGTGGAGGATAAATGAGAAATATATCTGATATTATTGAACAATATCTAAAGCAAGTTATTGACTTAAGTAATAATAATGCAATTGAAATTAAAAGAAGCGAAATTGCTGATAAGTTTGATTGCGTGCCATCTCAAATTAACTACGTTATTAATACTCGTTTTACGCTAGAAAGAGGATTTGTAGTGGAAAGTAAACGAGGTGGCGGAGGTTACATTCGCATTATAAAAGTCAAATTGCATGATGATATAGACATTATTGATCAAATGCTACAAATGATTCAGTATAGTATTGCTCAGTCAAGCGCCGAGAATATAATAAGGCGTTTAGCTGAAGAAGATATTGTTACAAGCAGGGAGACGAAGCTCATGTTTAGTGTGTTAGATCGATCTGTACTACTAACAGACTTACCACTTCGAGATGAACTGCGAGCACGTATACTTCGAGCGATGCTTAGAACACTGAAATATAAGTAAAACTTCTTTTAGGAATAATCAATCTCCTAAAGGCTAGTTGAACGAATAAGGTTATAAATTCATAATTCGTTCCTATTGTAAAGGTGGGGAAATACGTTGATTTGTCAAAACTGTAATTCACGATCAGCAACGCTACATTTTACAAAAGTAATGAATGGAGAAAAGACGGAGATTCATCTTTGCGAGCAGTGTGCACAAGAAAATGGATATACGTCTTTCTTTCAATCAAACAAATCTAGTTTTTCATTTCATAATTTATTAGCAGGTTTACTACATGGTGAACAACCTACAATTGAGAAAAAAGACAATGGCTCTGCGAATATGGATCCGTTGCAATGTTCGAAATGTAATATGACGTATTCTCAATTTGCAAAGATCGGTAGATTTGGTTGCTCTTCTTGTTATGAAACATTTAAAGAACAATTACAACCGATGCTAAAGCGGCTTCATGGCGGGCATACAAGTCATAATGGGAAAATTCCTAACCGTATGGGAGGAAATGTTCATCTAAAAAAAGAATTAGATGAGTTAAAACTAAAATTGCAGGAATGCATACAACAAGAAGAGTTTGAACAGGCTGCAGAATTACGTGATAAAATTCGCAGTTTAGAAAATGAGCTTCGTGAGCATAGAGAGGGGGAATAGTTCTATGTCACTCGATCGTATTATGAACGAAGCGATTAGCCCGTGGATGAGGGAAGATGGTCCTGATTCCGATATTGTTTTAAGTAGTCGCGTCCGGTTGGCTCGGAATTTACGAGATTACCAATTTCCGACGATGTTAACAAATGAAGAAGCGGAGCAAATGATTAAAGTATTTCAAGAAAGGTTTGCTAATCGAACACTGGAACCTTTTGGGATATTTGAGCTTTTACAAATGAATAGCATTCAGCCGTTGCAGCGCAGAGTATTAGTAGAAAAGCACCTTGTAAGTCCAGATTTAGTGGGAACAGAATATGGTGCTTGTTTATTATCTGAGAATGAACAAGTAAGCATTATGCTTAATGAAGAAGATCATATTCGAATTCAATGTTTATTTCCCGGACTACAGTTATCAGAAGCGCTGCATAGTGCAAATCGGATTGATGATTGGATAGAAAGTCAGGTTGAATACGCATTCGATGAACAAGTTGGTTATTTAACGAGTTGTCCTACAAATATAGGAACGGGTTTACGAGCTTCAGTAATGATGCATTTGCCTGCTCTTGTGTTAACAGGACAAATGAATCGTATCGTTCAAGCAATTAATCAACTTGGTTTAGTGGTAAGAGGAATATATGGTGAAGGTAGTGAAGCACAAGGAAATATATTTCAACTTTCGAATCAAATGACATTAGGAAAACCTGAAGAAGATATTGTAGAAGATTTAAAGAGTGTTGTTCAGCAACTTATTCACCAAGAGCGAACGGCGAGGGAATCTATCATGAAAAATTCAAGCGTAGAGCTCGAGGATAAGGTATATCGTTCTTATGGTGTATTGGCAAATAGCCGTTTAATTGAATCTGCTGAGGCTGCAACATGTTTATCGGATGTGCGACTTGGCATTGATCTTGGATATATCGAAAACATATCCAGAAATATTTTAACAGAGTTAATGGTACTTACTCAACCGGGAATTTTGCAGCAATATGCTGGTGGTCCACTGCAACCTGATGAAAGGGATTACCGCAGAGCAGCACTTATTCGTGAAAGATTACAAATTGAACAAAATCGAGCGAAGTAGGAGTGTGATTTATATGATGTTTGGAAGATTTACAGAGCGAGCACAAAAAGTATTAGCGTTATCTCAAGAAGAAGCAATTCGCATTGGTCATAATAATATTGGAACAGAGCATATTTTACTCGGTCTTGTACGAGAAGGAGAAGGAATTGCTGCGAAAGCATTGGTCGCACTTGGATTAAGCCCGGAGAAAGTTCAAAAGGAAGTAGAAGCGCTAATTGGACGTGGTACGGAGGTATCTCAAACAGTTCACTATACGCCACGTGCAAAAAAAGTAATAGAGTTGTCCATGGATGAAGCGCGTAAACTAGGCCATTCTTACGTGGGAACGGAGCATATTTTACTTGGTCTTATTCGTGAAGGAGAAGGGGTCGCAGCCCGTGTTTTAAACAATTTAGGTGTAAGTTTAAATAAAGCACGTCAACAAGTACTGCAGCTTCTTGGTAGTAATGAGACAGCATCTGGCCATCAAGGTGGTGGTTCTGCTAATGCAAGTACACCGACACTTGATAGTTTAGCTCGCGATTTAACAGTTGTAGCTCGTGAAGGGCGTTTAGATCCAGTGATTGGCCGCAGCAAAGAGATTCAACGTGTGATCGAAGTATTAAGTAGAAGAACAAAAAATAATCCTGTACTAATCGGAGAGCCTGGTGTTGGTAAAACTGCGATTGCTGAAGGATTAGCACAACAAATTGTAAATAATGAAGTTCCAGAAACTTTACGTGATAAGCGTGTTATGACACTGGATATGGGTACTGTAGTTGCTGGTACGAAATATCGCGGTGAGTTTGAAGACCGCTTAAAGAAGGTCATGGATGAAATTCGTCAAGCAGGTAATATTATTTTATTCATTGATGAGCTTCATACATTAATAGGTGCGGGTGGTGCAGAAGGAGCAATTGATGCATCCAATATTTTAAAACCATCATTAGCACGCGGAGAATTGCAATGTATTGGAGCAACAACGCTAGATGAGTATCGTAAATATATTGAAAAAGATGCGGCATTAGAGCGACGTTTTCAACCAATTCAAGTGGATGAACCAAGTCTAGAAGAATCAATCCAAATTTTAAAAGGATTACGTGACCGTTATGAAGCGCATCATCGCGTTTCTATCTCAGATGATGCGATCGATGCCGCTGTAAAATTATCTGATCGTTACATTACAGATCGCTTCCTACCTGATAAAGCAATTGATCTAATTGATGAAGCGGCTTCAAAGGTTCGTTTACGCTCTTATACAACACCACCAAATTTAAAAGAGCTTGAATTGAAACTAGAAGAAGTAAGAAAAGAAAAAGACGCAGCAGTGCAAAGTCAGGAATTTGAGAAAGCAGCCTCTTTACGTGATATGGAACAACGTCTACGTGAGAAATTAGAGGATACGAAGCGTCAATGGAAAGAGCAGCAAGGTAAAGAGAACTCAGAAGTAACAGTAGAAGATATTGCAAATGTTGTTTCAACATGGACACGAATTCCAGTCTCTAAGCTAGCTCAAACAGAAACAGACAAACTATTGAACTTAGAAAAAATTTTACATGATCGTTTAATCGGACAGGATGAAGCTGTAGTTGCAGTTGCAAAAGCGGTTCGCCGTGCAAGAGCAGGTTTAAAAGATCCAAAACGTCCAATCGGTTCTTTTATTTTCTTAGGACCAACTGGTGTTGGTAAAACAGAACTTGCACGTGCATTAGCGGAATCTATGTTTGGTGATGAGGATGCGATGATTCGTATTGACATGTCGGAGTACATGGAGAAACACTCTACTTCTCGTTTAGTTGGATCGCCTCCAGGATATGTTGGATATGAAGAAGGTGGCCAATTAACAGAAAAGGTTCGTAGAAAACCATACTCTGTTGTCTTACTTGATGAGGTAGAAAAAGCGCATCCAGATGTATTCAATATTTTACTGCAGGTACTAGAAGATGGTCGTTTAACTGATTCAAAAGGCCGTACAGTCGATTTCCGTAATACAATTGTGATTATGACTTCTAACGTCGGTGCAGATGCATTAAAACGAAATAAACATCTTGGATTTAATGTACAAGATGAAGGTCGTGATTATGCAGATATGAAGAGTAAAGTAATGGATGAGTTGAAAAAGGCATTCCGTCCTGAGTTCTTAAACCGCATTGATGAAATTATTGTGTTCCATACATTAGAGAAGAAACATATTAAAGAAATTGTTATTCTTATGGTAGAACAGTTAGTTAAACGTTTAAAAGAACAAGATATTGATTTAGAACTAACAGATGTGGCAATTGAAGCGATTGCTGATAAAGGATTTGATCCAGAGTATGGTGCACGTCCACTACGCCGTGCCATTCAAAAACATGTTGAAGATCGATTATCGGAAGAGCTCCTTAAAGGTGTTGTTGAGAAAGGTCAAAAAGTTGTTTTTGATACAGAAGGGGAAACATTTGTCATTCGTAGTGCAGAAAAGGTAAAATAAGTATAGACAAACAAAAAGGGGGCTAAAGGATAGCCCTCTTTCTTGTACGAGAAGGAAATATTTTGGTTACACATGAAAGTGAAGTGTAAAAACGATGGCTAAAAAGAAAACAAAATTTATATGTCAAGAATGTGGTTATCAGTCACCGAAGTACATGGGAAAGTGTCCAGGATGTGGACAGTGGAATACCCTAGTTGAGGAGATGGAGCCAGTTGTATCATCACGTCGACTTAATTATGCAAATGCAATTCAAACTGAAGTAACGAAGCCTCGTCGTTTGAAAGAAGTGGAAACGAAAACAGAAGCGCGTATTGAAACGAATTTTCAAGAATTTAATCGGGTTCTTGGAGGAGGAATTGTAGATGGTTCTCTCGTACTTATAGGGGGGGATCCTGGTATCGGGAAATCTACATTGCTGTTGCAAATATCATCACAACTAGCAGACCTTTCCTATGATGTCTTATATATATCGGGGGAAGAATCTGCAAAACAAATTAAACTTCGGGCAGATCGTCTTCATGTAAAGGGAGATAATTTATTTGTTGTATCAGAAACAGATTTACAACGAATTGCACTATATATAGATGAAATGAATCCGTCATTTGTTGTAATTGATTCTATTCAAACGATTCATTTGCCAGAAGTAACTTCAGCACCGGGAAGTGTCGCACAAGTACGTGAATGCACAGCAGAGTTAATGAAGCTTGCGAAAACAAAAGGAATACCTATTTTTATTGTAGGACATGTAACGAAAGAGGGAGCTATTGCCGGTCCTCGTATGTTAGAGCATATGGTGGATGCTGTTCTTTATTTTGAAGGAGATCGTCATCATACATATCGAATTTTACGAGCAGTAAAAAATCGTTTCGGTTCAACCAATGAGATGGGGATTTTTGAAATGAAGGAACTTGGCCTTTCAGAAGTATTAAATCCTTCTGAAATCTTTCTAGAAGAAAGGCCTGTGGGTGTTGCGGGTTCAACGGTTGTTGCCTCTATGGAAGGGACAAGACCTGTTTTAGTAGAAATACAAGCATTGATTTCTCCTACAAGTTTCGGAAATCCAAGAAGAATGGCAACGGGGGTTGATCATAATCGTGTCTCTCTCATTATGGCAGTGCTTGAAAAAAGGGCAGGACTATTGCTCCAAAACCAAGATGCATATTTAAAAGTTGCTGGAGGAATCAAGTTAGATGAACCGGCAGTAGACTTGGCAGTTGCAATAAGTATCGCATCAAGTTTTCGTGATAAAACGACTTCCCCAGGCGATGCTGCTATTGGTGAAGTTGGCTTAACTGGAGAAGTTCGTCGTGTCTCTCGTATTGAACAACGTGTACAAGAAGCGGCAAAACTAGGATTTCAACGTGTAATTATCCCGAGGAAAAATTTAGGTGGATGGACGATTCCAGAAGGGATTGAAGTAGTTGGCGTATCAAATATAGGAGAGGCTCTTCGAATTGCACTAGGAGGATAAGATATGGAAGAAAACAAGCAACGTTCTAAAAGTATTATTAATATTTTGCAGCTTGTTGCACCGGGGACACCGCTAAGAGAAGGAATTGATAATGTGCTTCGTGCACAAACGGGTGGGCTTATTGTACTCGGATACAATGAGCAAATTAAAGGTATTGTTGATGGAGGATTTCATATTAATTGTGCCTTTTCTCCTGCTAGTCTATACGAACTAGCAAAAATGGATGGAGCTCTGATCTTAAATGAAACGGGGAGTAAAATTTTAATTGCGAATGGGCAGTTAGTTCCAGATGCAACTATTGACTCCATTGAAACAGGGATGCGCCACCGAACGGCAGAGCGAGTAGCGAAGCAAACAAATAGTCTTGTTGTTGCTATTTCACAAAGACGAAACGTAATTACTTTATACCAAGGGAATTTACGTTATACATTGAAAGATATTGGGGTTATTTTAACAAAAGCAAACCAAGCAATTCAAACATTAGAAAAGTATAAGGCTGTATGGAATGAAGGAATAACGAACCTTGGTATTTTGGAATTTGAAGAAGTCGTTACGATGTCTGAAGTTGTACATGTATTGCATAGCGTTGAGATGATGCTGCGTATTAAAAATGAAATCTTTAGTTACATTCATGAGTTAGGAACAGAAGGAAGACTTATTCGTTTACAATTAACAGAATTGCTTGCTGACGTAGAGGCAGAAGCCGCGCTATTAATTAAAGATTATTATCATGAAAAAACACAGGATCACTATCAAATTTTGAAAAAATTACAAGAGCTTGCGAATGCTCAACTTCTAGAAGATAGCGACTTAGTAAAACTACTTGGATATTCTGGACAAATGAAACTAGAAGAAAGCATTACACCGCGAGGGTATCGAATTGCAAGTAAAATTTCTAGAGTTCCACCTCTTATTATCGAAAACTTAATTAATCGTTTTAAGAATTTACAAGGAATTTGCCGTGCAACAATTGCAGATTTGGATGATGTGGAAGGAATTGGAGAAGTGCGGGCGAAAAAGATACGAGAGGGTTTAAAACGAATTCAAGAACACTTGTATATGAGTAGACACAATTAAGAATATTACATTGATTTCATAATATAACAACACTCAAAGATTTTTTATATATGATATGATATATTGGTAAATAAAACAAATCATAAAAAAACACGTCCACTTTTGCACTCGACGTTTTGAGTGGCGAAGTAATGGTTAATAATGAGTAGGAGGTGGTTGAATGTTAAAACGAATCGTACAGCTTTTCTTTTTAGTTATCGGAGGAGCGTTAGGGATTTTTCTTATTCCAAAAGTGATTGATATGTTAGGTGTAGGTGCAGTACCTTGGCTTGAAGGCTCTTATATTCGTGCAATTATTGGCGCAATCATTTTATTTTTAACAACATTTTGGCTTGTAGATTATATTGTTCAGCTTATTAAACATATTGAGGAATCGCTTGTAAAAGCACCCGTTACAGATGTTTTATTTGGAACATTAGGGTTAATTTCAGGACTAATTGTTGCGTATTTGATCTTGATTCCGATTCGCGAAATTACCATTCAAGTCATTAGTACAGTATTGCAAATCTTCTTTACACTATTACTTGGTTATTTAGGATTCCAAGTAGGGTTTAAAAAGAGAAATGAATTGTTAGGATTGTTTACATTACCGCAACGCGGAGGAAAGAAAAAAAATGCGAGCAATGAAAATGAGGAAGTAGAAACGTCAACTTCCGATTGGAAAATACTAGATACAAGTGTTATTATTGATGGTCGTATTGCGGACATTTGCCAAACGAAATTTCTGGAAGGAACAATTGTCATTCCGCAATTTGTATTAGAAGAATTACAACATATTGCTGATTCTTCGGATGCGTTAAAGCGTAATCGCGGACGAAGAGGTTTGGATATTTTAAATCGTATTCAAAAAGAGTTACCTATCCCAGTAGAAATTTATGAAGGTGATTTCGAAGACATTCAAGAAGTCGATAGTAAGCTTGTAAAACTAGCAAAATTAACTGGTGGAACTGTTGTTACGAATGACTTTAATTTAAATAAAGTTTCTGAATTGCAAGGTGTGACGGTTTTAAACATTAATGATTTAGCAAATGCCATTAAGCCAGTTGTACTTCCAGGTGAAGAGTTAAGAGTATATGTCGTGAAAGATGGGAAAGAGCAAAATCAAGGTGTTGCATATTTAGATGATGGTACAATGATCGTTGTCGAAGACGGTAGAGAGTATGTCGGTTCTCAAATTGATGTACTTGTTACAAGTGTATTGCAAACATCTGCAGGCCGTATGATCTTTGCCAAGCGTAAATTGTTAGAGAAAGCATTATAAGTAGAGGGCTGACGATGTATACATTAATTATTCCAGCAGCAGGACAAGGTAAGCGTATGGGCGCGGGGAAAAATAAGTTGTTTTTGCAACTTGATGATGCCCCTATTATCGTTCATACATTACGGGCTTTTGAAAAAGATGAACAATGTGGACAAATTATTTTAGCAATTAATGAGAGAGAACGTTCTTATTTTGAAGAACTTCTTCAAACTTATCATATCCAAAAAGATATCCTATTTGTTCAAGGCGGAAATGAGCGTCAGGATAGTGTATATAATGCTCTTATGCATGTAAGAGAGGTAGAGTATGTACTTGTCCACGACGGTGCACGCCCGTTTGTGACGAAGAAGATGATTGAAGATGTATTGCAAATGGCGAAAGAAAAAGGTGCCTCTATTTGTGCAGTGCCTGTGAAAGATACAATTAAAAAAGTAATGCATGATGCTGTTGTTGAAACAGTAGAACGTTCCCAGTTGCGAGCGGTTCAAACACCACAAGGGTTTCATGTTCCCATTTTGTTAGAGGCGCATGAAAGTGCAAAACAAGCGGATTTTCTTGGGACTGACGATGCCAGTTTGGTAGAACGTCTTTCTAAAGAGGTAGGAGTTGTAGAAGGAAGCTATTACAATATTAAGGTGACAACACCTGAAGATTTGGTGATTGCTGAAAGCTTCTTGCGCGTTTTGCAAATACAGTAGCGATGTTATAATAGAAAAGCTCGGTAGCTACCGAGCTTTTCTATGTATAGAGTGGAACTTTCGGCGTGCGGACATATAAAGGTCCACGCGAGTAATAGAATATGAAGCTGCTCATAAGTAGCGGGATAAAATTTATGAGCGTAGTTTGAGGAGGAATTGGAAATGTTTCGAATTGGACAAGGTTTTGATGTGCATGCATTTGCAGAGGGAAGACCATTAATTATTGGTGGGATTACAATTCCATATGAGAAAGGTTTACTTGGACACTCTGATGCTGATGTCCTTTTACATACAATTGCAGATGCTTGTTTAGGAGCAATCGCCGCGGGAGATATCGGTAAGCACTTTCCAGATACAGATCCTGCATTTAAAGATGCGGATTCAGCTGTACTTTTGCAAAAAGTATGGGAGTTTGTTACAGAGCAGGGATATGTACTTGGAAACCTAGATTGCACAATTATTGCTCAAAAGCCAAAAATGGCACCACATATTGAAAGTATGCGTGCAAGAATTAGTGAGCTGCTGCAAACAGAAGTCGAGAATGTGAATGTAAAAGCGACGACAACAGAAAAATTAGGTTTTACAGGACGAGAAGAAGGAATTGCTTCACAGGCTATTATATTATTACAGAAAAAATAGTTGTTTTTAATTCGCAAGATGGATAATCATAATTTTTTGGTGTACAATTAAGGAATCTGTTGACATTAAGAATGGAAGGTGTACCAATTATGGAAAAGCAAGTGAGAGTGCGCTATGCGCCAAGTCCAACAGGACACTTACATATCGGAAATGCACGTACGGCATTATTTAACTATTTATTCGCTCGTAGTCAAAATGGAAAATTTATTATCCGTATTGAAGATACAGACGTAAAGCGTAATATTGCTGGCGGCGAAGAAAGCCAATTAACATACTTAAAATGGCTTGGCATGGACTGGGATGAAAGTGTTGATGTTGGTGGTGAATACGGTCCGTACCGTCAAATGGAGCGTTTAGATATTTATAAAAAGTTATATGAAGATTTACTTGAGCGTGGTTTAGCATATAAATGCTATATGACAGAAGAAGAATTAGAAGCAGAACGTGAGGGGCAAATCGCTCGTGGTGAAACACCTCGCTATGCAGGTAATCACCGTGAACTAACAGAAGAACAAGTTAAACAATTCGAGGAAGAAGGACGTATTCCGAGCATTCGTTTCCGCGTACCTGAAAACCGTGAATATGTTTTTAATGATATCGTAAAAGGTGAAGTATCCTTTAACTCAAATGATTTCGGTGATTTTGTTATCGTGAAGAAAGATGGTATTCCAACTTATAACTTTGCTGTAGCAGCAGACGATCATTTTATGGAAATCTCACATGTTCTTCGCGGCGATGATCACATTTCGAATACACCAAAACAAATGATGATTTATGAAGCATTTGGTTGGGATGTACCGCAATTTGGTCATATGACTTTAATCGTGAATGAAAGCCGTAAAAAATTAAGTAAACGCGACGAATCAATTATTCAATTTATTGAACAATATGAAGCGTTAGGATATCTTCCAGAAGCAATTTTTAACTTTATCGCATTATTAGGTTGGTCACCAGTAGGGGAAGAGGAAATCTTCTCTAAGGACGAGTTTATTGAAATGTTCGATGCAGCTCGTTTATCGAAATCACCAGCGTTATTCGATTCTCAAAAATTAAAATGGATGAATAACCAATATATGAAAAAGCAGGACTTAGATCGCGTTGTTGAATTAAGCTTACCGCATTTAGTGAAAGCTGGCCGTGTAAGTGAACATTCAAGTGAACAAGAATTAGCTTGGATTCGCGATGTGATTGCTCTATATCATGATCAAATGAGCTTCGGTGCTGAAATTGTTGAGTTATCTGATATGTTCTTTAAAGACCATGTAGATTATGAAGAAGAAGGACAAGAGGTACTGAAAGGCGAACAAGTACCAGAAGTTCTTCGCGTGTTTGCGGCAGAATTAGAAGCATTAGAAGAAGTAGAACCTGGAGCGGTTAAAGCAGCGATTAAAGCTGTTCAAAAACAAACTGGTCAAAAAGGAAAAGGCTTGTTCATGCCAATTCGTGTTGCGACAACTGGTCAAACACACGGTCCAGAACTTCCAAATGCAATTGCGCTTCTTGGAAAAGAAAAAGTTTTAAATCGTGTTCGTAAAGTAATTGGTTAACATTTTACGGATTTAGAAATATAATAAAAATACTCCAAAACGAAATAAACAAAAGCGACGAGAAGGAGAAGTAGAAAATCATGCTTTTCACAGAGAAAACCACCATTTGGCTGGAAGTGGTTTAAAAGCGGATTTTTGAAGTGCCCCTTTGAGTCTTCTGCTGAACAACGAATGTATGTCGAGAAACGTCATGATGATGTAAAGTAAGCAGAAGCGGTATAAACCGTTATCATGTTTGAGTTTGAGGTCTTTTTAGGCCTAAACAGAGTGGAACCGCGCTTGTAAGGCGTCTCTGTCTATATAGACAGAGACGCCTTTTTCTATATAAACTCAAATTGAAAAAGCGACATAAAACCATTCTTTTTAGCTGGTCGGGAGCACTGGTCATGCGTAGCAGCACTCTATATGTCGAGAATTTAAAGTGGGTTCATATATACCTTACAGGTGTGGATAGAGTTTGTATGTATCGATAGCCGGAAAAACTAGATTGGTGGAAAAGAAATCCACTGAGGGGAGTTTCACTTTAAATAAAAAGGGGGAACACAGATGTTTAAGAGGCTTCGGGAGGATATTGAAGTCGTCTTTGAACAGGATCCAGCGGCGAGAAGTTATATCGAAGTAATTTTAACTTACTCTGGATTGCACGCAATTTGGGCACATCGTATTGCGCACGCCTTTTATAAACGGAAGTTTTTCTTTTTTGCACGTGCTATCTCGCAAATGAGTCGTTTTTTTACAGGTATTGAAATTCACCCAGGAGCAACGGTCGGTCGCAAGTTTTTTATCGATCATGGTATGGGCGTTGTAATTGGAGAAACGTGTGAAATTGGAGATAACGTGACAATTTATCAAGGTGTTACATTAGGTGGAACAGGAAAAGAAAAAGGAAAACGTCATCCAACGATTAAAGATAATGTGTTAATTGCAACAGGTGCGAAAGTACTTGGATCGATTACGGTTGGAGAAAATTCCAAAATTGGTGCTGGTTCAGTTGTACTGAAAGAAGTGCCTGCGCATTCTACAGTTGTAGGCATTCCTGGTCGTGTCGTGATTCAAAATGGCGTAAAAGTAGGGCAAGAATTAAATCATTGTGATCTTCCGGATCCAATTTTTGATAAGTTGAAAGCGATGGAAGAAGAGCTTGAACAATTGAAAAAACAATTAGTATTGAAAACAGAAAGGATGGATAAAAATGACTATTCACATTTATAATACGTTAACGCGTCAGAAAGAAGCGTTTATTCCTTTAGAAGAAAATAAAGTGAAAATGTATGTATGCGGACCAACTGTATACAATTACATTCATATTGGGAATGCAAGACCACCTATGGTATTCGACACAGTACGTCGTTATTTAGAACATAAAGGGTATGATGTACAATATGTTTCTAATTTTACTGATGTAGATGATAAATTAATTAAAGTGGCGAATGAGCTAGGAGAAGATGTTCCGACAATTGCAGACCGCTTTATTAAAGCATACTTTGAAGATGTAACTGCATTAGGTTGCAAACATGCAACGGCTCACCCTCGTGTAATGGAAAATATGGATATTATTATTGAGTTTATTCAAGAACTTGTAACTAAGGGATATGCATATGAATCTGAAGGTGATGTGTATTACAAAACGAAAGAATTTGAAGGATACGGTAAATTATCACATCAACCAATTGCAGACCTTCGTCATGGTGCGCGCATTGAAGTTGGAGAAAAGAAACATGATCCACTTGACTTTGCGTTATGGAAAGCAGCAAAAGAAGGAGAAATCTTCTGGGATAGCCCTTGGGGGAAAGGTCGCCCAGGTTGGCATATTGAATGCTCGGCAATGGCACGTAAGTATTTAGGTGATACAATCGATATTCATGCTGGTGGGCAAGATTTAACATTCCCGCATCATGAAAATGAAATTGCGCAATCAGAAGCGTTGACTGGAAAAACATTTGCACGTTACTGGATGCACAATGGATATATTAATATTAATAATGAAAAAATGTCTAAATCGTTAGGTAACTTTGTTCTTGTTCACGATATTATTAAGCAGTACGATCCACAATTAATTCGTTTCTTTATGTTATCTGTGCATTATCGTCACCCGATTAATTTTAGTGAGGAATTATTGCAACATACAAGTAACGGATTAGATCGTATTAAAACGGCTTATGGTAACTTAAAGCATCGTATGGAAAGTAGCACAGATTTAACGGATCATAATGAGAAGTGGTTAGCTGAGCTGGAGAAGTTCCAGGTTGCATTTGAAGAGGCAATGGATGATGACTTTAATACAGCAAACGCTGTAACAGAGCTATACAACTTAGCAAATTATGCAAATCAATATTTATTAGAAGAGCATACATCAAAATTGGTAATTGAATCGTACATGAAGCAATTTGAAGCGTTATTTGGAATTTTAGGATTAGAATTAACGAAAGAAGAATTGCTTGATGAGGAAATTGAAGCATTAATCCAAAAACGTATTGAGGCTCGTCAAAATCGTGATTTTGCATTATCTGATCAAATTCGCGATGAGTTAAAAGAGCGTAACATTATTTTGGAAGATACACCACAAGGTACGAGATGGAAAAGAGGTTAAACATGATTGATGCAAAGCAATTGAATAGCTTAGCGTTAGCGTATATGGGTGATGCGGTATATGAACAATATATCCGCTATCACCTGCTTCAAAAAGGAACAGTTCGTCCGAACCAACTACATCGTTTGAGTACAAACTTTGTTTCTGCAAAAGCGCAAGCAAAAGTTGTTTATCATTTACTAGAGACATCATTTCTTACTGAGGAAGAAGAAGCTGTATTAAGAAGAGGGCGTAATGCAAAATCAGGTTCTGTTCCGAAGAATACGGATGTACAAACGTATCGGCATAGTACTGCTTTTGAAGCGGTGATTGGATATCATTATTTATTAAATCATCAAACGCGAATAGAAGAGATTGTATTTGAAGCGATTCGTGTATTAGAGAATCAGGAGGGAGGCGCGTAAGCGTGAATAGTGAATATATTATTGGTCGTAACCCTGTAATTGAAGCGTTGAGATCAGGGCGCGATATTAATAAGATTTGGATTGCAGAAGGTGCTGCAAAAGGACAAGTGCAAATTGTACTTGCATTAGCGAAGGAAAACAAAATTTTAGTACAGAATTCACCAAAGAAAAAATTAGATCAACTTGTAGAAGGGAATCATCAAGGTGTAGTTGCGCAAGTGGCGGCATATGAATATGCGGACTTAGAGGACTTATTTGCAGTGGCTGCTAAGCGGAATGAAGATCCTTTCTTTTTAATTCTTGATGAGATTGAAGATCCGCACAACTTAGGTTCTATTATGCGTACTGCAGATGCGGTAGGAGCTCACGGTATTATTATTCCAAAACGCAGAGCGGTTGGTTTAACAGCGGCAGTTGCGAAGGCTTCGACGGGAGCGATTGAGTATGTTCCGGTAGCTCGTGTGACAAATTTATCGAGAACGATTGATGAGTTGAAAGAGCGTGGGCTTTGGATTGCAGGTACAGATGCAAAAGGAAAAGATGACTATCGTAATTTAGATGGAAAGATGCCAATTGGCTTAGTTATTGGTAGTGAGGGGAAAGGTATGAGTCGCTTAATTGGCGAGAAATGTGACTTCCTCATCCATTTGCCGATGGCAGGTAAAGTTACATCCTTAAATGCTTCAGTTGCTGCTAGTTTATTAATGTATGAAGTGTATCGGAAACGTTATCCAATCGGTAAGTAAGAATGAATGATATTTTAATCGTTGATGGCTACAACATTATTGGGGCTTGGGCAGATTTAAGAAAGCTAAGGGATGTAGATTTGCAGGCTTCACGCGACTTACTTATTGATAAAATGGCAGATTATCAAGGGTATACAGGCACGAAAGTTATGATTGTGTTTGATGCATATTCTGTTTATGGAATTGAAAAGAAGATGAAACAGGCGCGTGTTGACGTAATTTTTACAAGAAAGAACCAAACAGCTGATGAGAAAATCGAGCAACTCGCGATTGAACTACGTAATATTAATACGCGTATTTATGTTGCGACGTCTGATTACACAGAGCAGTGGGCTATTTTTGGACAAGGTGCCCTGCGTAAATCAGCGCGGGAGTTAGAGATAGAAGTTCAGGCGATGGAACGTACCGTACGTGATGAAACGAAGAAAACAAAAGAAACACAACCGGCTATGCGAACGATATTTAGTGATGAAGTTACAGAAAAATTAGAAAAGTTAAGACGAGGAGGGCGTTGAAACATTGACGCTCTCCTTGTGCTTACTGTATAATATTGTTAAATAACTAGCGGTCGGAGGGATCAGATTGGAAGTAGACTTCGTAAGCGACAACAATGTTATATTTAATGGTTTAGAGGATGAAGAGATAGTTGAATTAGTAAGGAAAGGTAATGTAGATGCGCTGGAGTATTTGATTCATAAGTACAAAAATTTTGTACGTGCCAAATCAAGATCTTATTTTTTAGTTGGAGCTGATCGTGAAGATATTATTCAAGAAGGTATGATTGGATTATTTAAGGCGATTCGTGATTATAAAGAGGACAAGCTATCTTCCTTTAAAGCCTTTGCGGAATTATGTATTACACGCCAAATTATTACCGCTATTAAAACTGCGACAAGACAGAAACATATTCCTTTAAATTCGTACGTATCTTTAGACAAACCGATTTATGATGAAGAATCTGATCGCACTTTATTAGATGTTATATCTGAAGCGAAGATGACGGATCCTGAAGAGATGATTATTAGCCAAGAAGAGTATGTTGATATAGAATCAAAAATATCTGAATTATTAAGCGATTTAGAAAGAAAAGTACTGTCTTTGTACTTAGATGGAAGGTCGTATCAAGAAATTTCAGAGCAATTGAATCGTCATGTGAAATCCATTGATAACGCTCTGCAACGAGTGAAAAGAAAACTAGAACGTTATATGGAAATGAGAGAAACGGCAACCGTTAATGCACCCTCTATTAAGCGAAATATATAAATGCCATTTAAAAAACCAAATATACATAGCGGCAGCTTATATGTTTGGGAATAAAAAACGGGTTTATATAGATGTTGCTTAAAGGTATATTAAAATAATAGATTAATATAAAAGAGGGGCTTTTCCTCTCCTTTTCTTTTTGGAGTAGGGGGAGTGTCATTGACATTGTATTTTATTGTATGATACATTTTTAAGGAAATAATGTTACGAGGCTGGTGTAACAAGTGAGAAAAAAAGTTGTACTCGCATGTGAAAAGTGCAATAATCGAAACTATTCCACAATGAAAGATACAAGCTCAGTAGAGCGTCTTGAAATAAAGAAATTTTGTAAAACATGCAATGCGCATATGATTCATAAGGAAACAAAATAAACAATCGTAATTATGCACTGGAGGTTCCGGAAATGCGTTTGACGAACTTTTTTGGCGATGTAAGCCGTGAAATGAAAAAAGTAAGTTGGCCGAAAAAAGATGAATTATTCCGTTCGACACTGACTGTAATTGCAACTGTTGTGTTCTGTGCAGTTTTCTTTGCAGTGGTGGATATGGGGATTTCTTCTTTAATTCGTTTAATTCTTGAATAAGAAGCACTTATACATGATATAATGTTAATGTTATTTATACGAACTGTGTAAAAGCCCGGTGAACGGGTTTTTTCATTTGCGCGAAAAAATGTACGTCAGGGAGGGAAGGACGGTCGTCCTAAATCAATGGAAAAACGTTGGTATGTTGTCCATACTTATTCTGGATATGAAAATAAAGTAAAAACGAACCTAGAGAAACGTGTAGAATCGATGGGTATGCAAGATAAGATTTTCCGTGTTATTGTTCCAGAGGAAACAGAAGTAGAGATGAAAAACGGAAAAGAGAAAATAACGAAGAGGAAAGTATTTCCTGGCTACGTATTAGTAGAACTTATCATGACAGATGATTCTTGGTATGTTGTTCGCAATACACCAGGAGTAACAGGGTTTGTTGGTTCTTCTGGATCTGGTTCAAAACCATCTCCGTTATTGGAAGAAGAAGTAGTTGTGATCTTAAAACACATGGGAATGGAAAATGAAGTGGTTGATTTTGACTTTGAACTTCATGAGACTGTACGTGTGAATGAAGGTCCGTTTGCGAACTATACAGGTGCTATTAATGAAATTGACCTAGAAAAACAAAGGGTTACAGTGCTTGTTGATATGTTTGGTCGCGAAACTTCAGTTGAGTTAGACTTCCACCAAATTGAAAAATTATAAAATCGAACTTGAAATGAATTGTAAAAAGTGATAATATCTTTAAAGTCAATACGTCTTCGGAAACGGAGACGTTTTTTGAGAAAATTTTATCGCTAAAGATAAAATATGAAGTGGGAGGGCAAAAAATAATTGCCCATTGACCACATCACGGACTTAAGGAGGTGTGTCTCGTGGCTAAAAAGGTAATTAAAATGGTAAAACTTCAGATTCCTGCAGGTAAAGCTAACCCAGCTCCACCAGTTGGTCCAGCATTAGGACAAGCAGGTGTTAACATCATGGGCTTCTGTAAAGAGTTCAACGCTCGTACAGCAGATCAAGCTGGTCTAATCATTCCTGTTGAAATTACAGTATTTGAAGACCGTTCATTCACTTTCATTACTAAAACTCCTCCTGCTGCTGTTCTTCTTAAGAAAGTAGCTGGTATCGAGTCTGGTTCTGGTGAACCAAATCGTAATAAAGTGGCAACTGTTAAGCGTGATAAAGTTCGCGAAATCGCTGAAACTAAAATGCCTGACCTAAACGCTGCTAGCGTAGAAGCTGCAATGCGTATGGTTGAAGGTACTGCACGCAGTATGGGCATTGTTATCGAAGACTAATTCGATTTGTTTTTTTTGTAAAAGAGGTTGCGGGTCTGGTGTTCCAATTCGCAACCTTTATTATCGTAAATGAATGTCGTTTTTTAAATAAAAGGATGGGCGCGCATCCTCGATCGTATCGGAAAAAATGCGTAAACGTGGGAGGTTATTCCGCTAAAACCACATTGAGGAGGAAATAAAAATGGCTAAAAGAGGTAAAAAGTACGTAGAAGCTGCAAAGCTTGTTGATCGTGCGACTGCTTACTCTGCAACAGAGGCAGTAGAATTAGTAAAGAAAACAAACACAGCTAAATTTGATGCAAGTGTAGAAGCTGCATTCCGTTTAGGTGTTGACCCTAAGAAAGCTGACCAACAAATTCGTGGTGCAGTTGTTCTTCCACATGGTACTGGTAAAGTACAACGTGTATTAGTATTCGCTAAAGGCGAAAAACTAAAAGAAGCTGAAGCTGCTGGAGCTGACTTCGTAGGTGATGCAGACTACATCAACAAAATCCAACAAGGTTGGTTTGACTTTGACGTAGTAGTAGCAACTCCTGACATGATGGGTGAAGTTGGTAAACTTGGTCGTGTATTAGGACCTAAAGGTTTAATGCCAAACCCTAAAACTGGAACAGTTACTTTCGACGTAACAAAAGCAGTTAACGAAATCAAAGCTGGTAAAGTAGAATACCGCGTTGATAAAGCTGGTAACATCCATGTACCAATCGGTAAAGTATCTTTCGAAGATGCAAAATTAGTTGAAAACTTAGAAACAGTTGCTGATGCGCTTCTAAAAGCTAAACCAGCTGCTGCAAAAGGTACTTACATGAAGAACGTAACAGTTGCTTCTACAATGGGACCTGGCGTACGCGTTGACGTTTCAACTATTGCGTAAAAATTGGAAGTTGACTTCATGATGAAGTTCTAATATAATCATCTATGTTGTGAATTTTAATAGTGTACCGTAGACAGTAGGTGCCATTTTGGCTTAATATCCTACCGAGGTGTAAATATACGGAACGGAATTTTTCTGTGACTATATGCCTCCATGTCTATAACTGGGCACGGAGGCTTTTTAGTGCACTTTCGGTACATCTTCTATATAATCTACAGGAGGTGTAATAACATGACTAAAGCAATCGAAGCAAAACAACATGTTGTAACTGAAATCGCTGGTAAACTTAGCGAAAGTAAATCAACAATCGTTGTTGACTACCGTGGTTTAACAGTTTCTGAAGTAACAGAATTACGTAAAGCATTACGTGAAGCTGGCGTTGAGTTCAAAGTTTACAAAAACTCTTTAACTCGTCGTGCTGCAGAAGTTGCTGAACTAACTGAGTTAAATGAATTCCTAACAGGACCAAACGCTATCGCGTTCAGTAACGAAGATGTAGTTGCTCCTGCGAAGGTATTAAACGACTTTGCAAAAAATCACGAAGCTTTAGAAATTAAAGCTGGTGTAATTGAAGGTAAACTTGTAACTGTTGATGAGGTTAAAGCTATCGCTACTCTTCCATCACGTGAAGGCTTACTTTCTATGCTTCTTAGCGTTCTTCAAGCTCCAATCCGCAACCTTGCACTTGCTGCAAAAGCTGTTGCTGATCAAAAAGAAGAGCAAGGCGCTTAATTTTTTAAAAGATAATTACGTATTATCGATCAAACAATATGAACTTATTTAATAAGGGAGGATATTTACAATGACTAAAGAACAAATCATTGAAGCAGTTAAAAATATGACTGTATTAGAACTTAACGACTTAGTAAAAGCTATCGAGGAAGAATTCGGCGTAACTGCTGCTGCTCCTGTAGCTGTAATGGGTGGCGCTGCTGGTGAAGCTGCTGCTGAGAAAACTGAATTTGATGTAGTACTTGCTGAAGCAGGCGCTCAAAAAATCAAAGTTATCAAAGTTGTTCGTGAAATCACTGGTCTTGGATTAAAAGAAGCTAAAGAAGTAGCTGACAACACTCCAAAAGCAGTTAAAGAAGGCGTTTCTAAAGATGAAGCTGAAGAAATCAAAGCTAAACTTGAAGAAGTTGGCGCTGTAGTAGAAGTTAAGTAATTAACTTTTGAAGCTTTAAGAAAAGCTCGCTCTCATGCGAGCTTTTTTTTTAACTGTAAAGAAAAGAGGTGGCCGTATGGCAGACCATTATTTTTCTAACGATCCTTCTAGTAAAAGTGATCGTAAACGTTGGGAATATACGCTCAGAGGATCGCAATTTGTTTTCTTATCTGACCACGGAGTATTTTCAAAAAGTGAAGTGGACTTTGGTTCGCGTCTTTTAATTGAAGCGTTTCAGATGCCGGATGCTCAAGGTGATGTATTAGATGTCGGGTGTGGATATGGTCCGATAGGTTTATCTTTAGCGAAAGAGTTTCAAGAACGCGTAGTTCATATGGTGGATGTAAATGAAAGGGCGCTTGGGCTTGCGAAAGAAAACGCAGCTAATAACCGAATTGGAAATGTCCGGATTTATGAAAGTAGTGTATATGAAAATGTGAATGGAAAATACGCTGCTATTCTATCTAATCCGCCAATCCGAGCTGGAAAGCACGTGGTGCATGAGATTCTAGAAAAAGCAGTGGATTATCTTGTGCCGGGCGGAGAACTTTGGATTGTAATCCAGAAAAAGCAAGGTGCACCATCCGCGATGAAAAAACTAGAAGAAGTGCTCGATGTTGTGGAAGTCGTAGAAAAGAAAAAAGGCTATTATATCATAAAATCAAAAAAACGTTGACTGTTATTTTTGGTTGTGTTAACATTATAAAATGCCAATATATGATTTTCTGCGTTGAGAACAATGTATATTTTTGCTTGTCTTGGAAAAGATAGTAAAATCAGCAGATGATGAAACAGAATGATGGTTTTCTTATAGAAGCCATTTTTCTTTTTTGAGCAGTTAGAAACACTCAACGTATCTATCTTTTTTGGGAAAAAGGCTACGTAATTTGCGTCAGTCGTATTTAGTTGTGATTTTGCACATTTTTTGTGCATTTTATAATACTCTTGATTTGAGGGGTGAAGCAGTTGACAGGTCAACTAGTTCAATACGGACGACACCGCCAACGAAGAAGTTATGCCCGTATTAGTGAGGTATTAGAATTACCAAATCTTATCGAAATTCAAACCTCTTCTTATCAGTGGTTTCTTGATGAGGGTTTGCGAGAAATGTTCCAAGACATTTCTCCGATTGAAGACTTTACGGGAAATCTATCGCTTGAATTTATCGACTACAGTTTAGGTGAACCAAAATATTCTGTAGAAGAGTGTAAAGAGCGTGATGTGACGTATGCAGCACCACTTCGTGTAAAAGTGCGTCTAATCAATAAAGAAACTGGTGAAGTAAAAGAGCAAGATGTGTTCATGGGGGATTTCCCGCTCATGACAGAGACAGGAACATTTGTAATTAACGGTGCAGAACGCGTTATCGTTTCTCAGTTAGTTCGTTCACCAAGTGTATACTTCAGTGGAAAAGTGGACAAAAATGGAAAACGCGGATTTACTGCTACTGTAATTCCAAACCGCGGAGCTTGGTTGGAGTATGAAACAGATGCTAAGGATGTTGTTTATGTACGTATCGATCGTACGCGCAAACTGCCTGTAACTGTTTTGTTACGCGCATTAGGGTTTGGCTCTGATCAAGAAATCACCGAATTGATTGGTGATAACGAATACTTAAGCAATACGTTAGAAAAAGATAACACGGATAGCACAGAAAAAGCGTTGCTTGAAATTTACGAGCGTCTACGTCCAGGTGAGCCACCGACAGTAGAAAACGCAAAGAGCTTGCTTGTTTCTCGTTTCTTTGATCCGAAACGTTATGATCTAGCAAATGTAGGTCGCTACAAAATTAACAAGAAATTACACATTAAAAACAGATTGTTTAACCAACGTTTAGCTGAAACTTTAGTGGATCCTGAGACAGGTGAAATTTTAGTAGCAGAAGGAACAATCTTAGATCGTCGTACGTTAGATCGTATTTTACCTTACTTAGAAAAGAACATTGGTTTTAAAACAGCGAAACCAATGGGCGGAGTGGTAGACGGCGATGTTGAATTGCAATCTATTAAGATTTATGCTCCAGATGCAGACGGAGAGCGCTCTATCAATATTATTGGTAATGCGAATATCGACCGTGATATAAAACATATTACACCAGGCGATATTATTGCATCTATTAGCTATTTCTTTAATCTTCTATATAAAGTAGGAGACACAGACGATATTGACCATTTAGGAAACCGCCGTCTACGTTCTGTAGGGGAATTGTTACAAAACCAATTCCGTATCGGTCTTTCTCGTATGGAACGAGTTGTTCGTGAGAGAATGTCAATTCAAGATACAAATGCAATTACACCGCAAGCGTTAATTAACATTCGTCCGGTTATTGCATCTATTAAAGAGTTCTTCGGTAGCTCTCAGTTATCTCAGTTTATGGACCAAACAAACCCATTAGCAGAGTTAACACATAAACGAAGACTATCTGCATTAGGACCTGGTGGTTTAACGCGTGAGCGCGCAGGCTTTGAAGTGCGTGACGTTCACTACTCTCACTATGGTCGTATGTGTCCAATTGAAACACCAGAGGGACCAAACATCGGTTTGATCAACTCTCTATCTTCGTTTGCGAAAGTAAATGAATTTGGTTTCATTGAAACACCATATCGCCGTGTTGATCCAGAAACTGGACGCGTAACAACACGTGTAGATTACTTAACAGCTGATGAACAAGATAACTATGTTGTTGCCCAAGCAAACGCACGTTTATCTGAAGATGGAGATTTTCTTGATGAAGACGTTGTAGCACGTTTCCGCGATGAGAACGTTGTAGTAAAACGTGAACGTATCGACTACATGGATATCTCTCCAAAACAGGTCGTGTCTGCTGCGACAGCTTGTATTCCGTTCTTAGAAAACGATGACTCGAACCGTGCGCTAATGGGTGCGAACATGCAACGTCAAGCAGTTCCACTTATGAACCCAGAATCTCCAATTGTAGGTACTGGTATGGAGTACGTATCGGCGAAAGATTCAGGTGCTGCAGTAATTTGTAAACATCCTGGTATCGTTGAACGTGTAGAAGCTCGCGAAGTTTGGGTACGTCGTTATATCGAAGTAGACGGTCAACAAGTAAAAGGTGACTTGGATCGTTACAAAATGTTGAAATTCATCCGTTCTAACCAAGGAACTTGTTACAACCAACGTCCAATCGTAAGTGTTGGTGATCAAGTTGTAAAAGGTGAGATTCTTGCAGACGGTCCTTCTATGGAAAAAGGTGAACTTGCACTTGGTCGTAACGTGCTTGTTGGCTTTATGACATGGGATGGTTATAACTATGAGGATGCGATCATTATGAGTGAGCGCCTTGTAAAAGATGATGTGTACACTTCTATTCATATTGAAGAATATGAATCTGAAGCTCGTGATACAAAGCTAGGACCGGAAGAAATTACACGAGACATTCCAAACGTAGGGGAAGATGCGCTTCGCAACCTTGATGAGCGTGGTATTATCCGCATTGGTGCAGAAGTAAAAGATGGAGACTTGCTTGTTGGTAAAGTAACGCCAAAAGGTGTAACAGAGTTAACAGCAGAAGAACGTCTATTACATGCAATCTTTGGTGAGAAAGCTCGTGAAGTACGTGATACATCACTACGTGTACCACATGGTGGTGGCGGTATTATCTTAGACGTAAAAGTATTTAACCGTGAAGATGGCGATGAATTACCACCAGGTGTGAATCAACTTGTACGTGCATATATCGTTCAAAAACGTAAAATTTCTGAAGGTGACAAGATGGCCGGTCGTCACGGTAACAAAGGTGTTATCTCCCGTATTTTACCGGAAGAAGATATGCCTTACTTACCAGATGGCACACCAATCGATATCATGTTAAACCCATTAGGGGTACCATCTCGTATGAATATCGGTCAGGTGTTAGAGCTTCATCTTGGTATGGCAGCAAGATATCTTGGCATTCATGTTGCAACGCCAGTATTCGATGGTGCTCGTGAGGAAGATGTATGGGGAACAATCGAAGAAGCTGGTATGGCGCGTGATGCGAAGACGATTCTTTACGATGGACGTACTGGTGAACCGTTCGACAACCGTGTATCTGTTGGTGTCATGTACATGATTAAACTTGCACACATGGTTGACGATAAACTTCATGCTCGTTCTACTGGACCATACTCACTTGTAACGCAGCAACCTCTTGGAGGTAAAGCACAGTTCGGTGGACAGCGTTTTGGTGAGATGGAGGTTTGGGCACTTGAAGCTTACGGTGCTGCTTATACTCTTCAAGAAATCTTAACAGTTAAGTCGGATGATGTTATTGGTCGTGTGAAAACGTACGAATCGATTGTAAAAGGCGAAAACGTTCCAGAACCAGGTGTTCCTGAATCATTCAAAGTATTGATTAAGGAGCTACAAAGCTTGGGTATGGATGTTAAGATGATGTCTAGCGACGATACTGAAATTGAAATGCGTGATACTGATGACGATGATCATCAATCTGCAGAGAAATTGAATGTCGAAGCTGAGATAACGGAATAATTGGGATAACCTGTAGACTAAAAGGGAGGTAGGCCCCTTGATAGATGTAAACAACTTTGAATATATGAAGATTGGACTTGCATCACCAGACAAAATTCGCTCTTGGTCATATGGGGAAGTAAAAAAACCCGAGACGATTAATTATCGTACATTGAAACCAGAGAAAGACGGTTTGTTCTGTGAGCGTATTTTCGGTCCAACAAAAGACTGGGAATGTCATTGTGGTAAATATAAACGTGTCCGTTATAAAGGTGTAGTTTGTGATCGATGCGGCGTTGAAGTAACGCGTGCGAAAGTTCGTCGTGAACGTATGGGTCATATTGAATTAGCTGCTCCTGTATCTCATATTTGGTATTTCAAAGGTATCCCAAGCCGCATGGGACTTGTCTTAGACATGTCCCCTCGCGCGCTTGAAGAAGTAATTTATTTCGCTTCTTATGTAGTAACAGAGAGCGGAGATACACCGCTTGATAAGAAGCAACTTCTTTCGGAGAAGGAATACCGTGCGTATCGCGACAGATACGGAAACTCTTTCCAAGCTTCTATGGGCGCAGAAGCAATTAAGAAGTTATTACAAGATATCGATTTAGATAAAGAAGTAGACTTCTTGAAAGAAGAGTTAAAAACAGCGCAAGGACAACGTCGTACTCGTGCTATTAAACGTCTAGAAGTATTAGAAGCATTCCGTAACTCTGGAAACGAACCATCTTGGATGATTCTAGATGTTCTTCCGGTAATCCCACCAGAACTTCGCCCAATGGTACAGTTAGATGGTGGACGTTTTGCAACTTCTGACTTAAACGACCTATATCGTCGTGTAATTAACCGTAACAATCGTTTAAAACGTTTATTAGACTTAGGTGCACCAAGCATTATCGTCCAAAACGAAAAGCGTATGTTACAAGAAGCAGTAGATGCTTTAATTGATAACGGTCGTCGTGGCCGTCCAGTTACTGGACCGGGTAACCGTCCGTTAAAATCTCTTTCACATATGTTAAAAGGTAAGCAAGGACGTTTCCGTCAAAACTTACTAGGTAAACGTGTTGACTACTCTGGTCGTTCCGTTATCGTTGTAGGACCGAACTTAAAAATGTACCAATGCGGTCTGCCTAAAGAAATGGCGCTGGAACTGTTCAAACCTTTCGTTATGAAAGAGTTAGTAGGAAAAGGCTTAGCGCACAACATTAAGAGTGCGAAGCGCAAAATTGAACGAGTACAACCTGAAGTTTGGGATGTTTTAGAGTCTGTAATTAAAGAACACCCTGTACTTCTAAACCGTGCTCCAACACTTCACCGTCTTGGTATTCAAGCGTTTGAACCTACATTAGTAGAAGGTCGTGCAATTCGTCTTCACCCACTTGTATGTACTGCATACAACGCGGACTTTGACGGTGACCAAATGGCGGTTCACGTTCCGTTATCATCAGAAGCACAAGCAGAAGCTCGTCTTCTTATGTTAGCTGCACAAAACATCTTGAACCCGAAAGACGGAAAACCAGTTGTTACACCATCTCAGGATATGGTATTAGGTAATTACTACTTAACACTTGAACGCGAAGGTGCAATTGGTGAAGGTATGATTTTCAAAGATACGAACGAAGCAATACTTGCATACCAAAACGGATATGTACACTTGCATACTCGTGTTGCTGTTGCAGCGAGCTCTGTGAATAACGAAACGTTTACAGAGGAGCAAAACAGCAAGCTGTTGTTAACGACAGTTGGTAAGTTAATCTTCAACGAGATTTTACCGAAGTCTTTCCCTTACATTAACGAACCAACAAAGACAAACTTGGAGAAGGAAACTCCAGTGGAATACTTTGTTGAAAAAGGTTCTAACGTAAGAGAAATTATTGCTAGTCGCGAAGAAGTGGCGCCATTTAGTAAGAAAATTCTTGGTAATATCATTGCTGAAGTATTTAAACGTTTCAAGATTACAGAAACGTCTCGTATGCTTGATCGTATGAAAAACCTAGGATTTAAATACTCTACAAAAGCTGGTATTACAGTTGGGGTAGCGGATATCCTTGTATTAGGTGAAAAAGAAGAAATCTTGCATGAAGCGCAAGCTAAAGTAGATACAGTAATTAAACAATTCCGTCGCGGTTTAATCACAGAGGAAGAACGTTACGATCGCGTTATCTCTATTTGGAGTAATGCAAAAGACGTTATCCAAGGAAAACTGATGAAAACGCTAGATAAGCGCAACCCAATCTTCATGATGAGTGATTCCGGTGCCCGTGGTAACGCATCGAACTTTACTCAGCTTGCTGGTATGCGTGGTTTGATGGCAAACCCATCTGGTCGTATCATCGAACTTCCAATCAAATCAAGTTTCCGCGAAGGTTTAACGGTACTCGAGTACTTCATCTCTACACACGGTGCGCGTAAAGGTCTTGCCGATACAGCACTTAAGACTGCCGATTCTGGTTACTTAACACGCCGTCTTGTTGACGTTGCACAAGATGTTATCGTTCGTGAAGACGACTGTGGAACAGATCGTGGTCTATTAATTGGCGCAATTAAAGAAGGAAACGAAATTATCGAATCCTTATACGATCGTCTTGTAGGACGTTTCGCAAGAAAAACTTTGAAGCATCCAGAAACAGGCGAAGTATTAGTTCGTGAAAATGAATTAATTACAGAAGATATCGCTTATATCATCGAAAAATCAGGCGTTGAACAACTGTACATCCGTTCTGCATTTACATGTAACACTCGCCACGGCGTATGTAAGAAATGTTACGGTCGTAACTTAGCTACTGGTACAGACGTAGAAGTAGGGGAAGCGGTAGGTATTATCGCAGCTCAATCTATCGGTGAGCCAGGTACACAGTTAACGATGCGTACATTCCATACAGGTGGGGTTGCCGGAGATGATATCACACAAGGTTTACCGCGTATTCAAGAGATCTTCGAAGCGCGTAATCCGAAAGGGCAAGCGGTTATCAGTGAAATCGATGGTGTTGTTGCAGCGATTAACGATGTGAAAGATCGCCAAGAAGTTGTTGTACAAGGTGATGTAGAAGCTCGTACGTATGCAATTCCTTATGGCGCTCGCTTAAAAGTAGCTCCAGGACACCGCATCGAGCATGGTAAAGAACTTACTGAAGGTTCTATCGATCCGAAAGAATTACTGAAAGTAACAGATATTACAGCAGTTCAAGAATACTTGCTTCGTGAAGTTCAAAAAGTATACCGTATGCAAGGGGTAGAAATTGGTGATAAGCACGTTGAAGTAATGGTTCGCCAAATGCTTCGTAAAGTGCGTGTAATCGACGCTGGTGAAACAGATGTATTACCAGGAACATTACTTGATATCCATCAATTTACAGATGCGAATGCGAAAGTGTTGCTTCAGGGCAAACAACCAGCAACAGCACGTCCAATCCTTCTTGGTATTACGAAGGCTTCACTTGAAACAGATTCATTCTTATCTGCAGCATCATTCCAGGAAACAACTCGTGTGTTAACTGATGCAGCAATTAAAGGTAAGCGTGATGAACTTCTTGGTCTGAAAGAAAATGTTATTATCGGTAAGCTTGTTCCAGCTGGTACAGGTATGAATCGTTACCGTAGAGTAGATCTTGTGAAAACAGCACAAGAAGAAACAAATGTAGAAAATGACGAGGTTTACGTAGAAAACTAAAATTTTCCGTCGTAAATTTTGCATAAAAAAAGATAATCTTAGTTGACATGATGCGATGCAAAATGTTAATATAAGCAAGGTTGCTCCTTAATAAATGTTGAAGGCAATTCAACACGGTATAGTTAGAACGTTGTCGTAGCTTTTAGCAACGCAACATAACATACTTTTTCAAAACTGGATCTCAACATGAAAATGAGTGAGATGCAAGTAGGAGCTTCAGTAATAGAAATAACAAGTTAAAACTGTTTTTGTGAGGAGAGAGCATTTGCTCTTCCTTGCAAAAACTTTGTTTTCAACTAATAATGAACCACCTGGATATGTGGTCATACAAACGTGCGAAGGGAGGATAAATTAATGCCTACTATTAACCAATTAGTGAGAAAAGGTCGTACTGATAAAGTATGGAAATCTAAATCACCTGCGTTAAACAAAGGTTTCAACTCTTTAAAGAAAAAAGCAACTGATATCTCTGCACCTCAAAAACGTGGTGTATGTACTCGTGTTGGTACAATGACTCCAAAGAAACCGAACTCAGCGTTACGTAAATACGCTCGTGTACGTTTAACAAATGGTATCGAGGTAACAGCATACATCCCAGGTATCGGTCATAACTTACAAGAGCACAGCGTAGTATTAATTCGCGGTGGTCGTGTAAAAGACTTACCAGGGGTACGTTACCACATCGTTCGTGGTGCGCTTGACACAGCTGGTGTTGACAAACGTATGCAAGGACGTTCTAAATATGGTACTAAGAGACCAAAAGCAGCTAAGAAATAATAAAACTGAACTGAAAGGAGGAACTCAATATGCCTCGTAAAGGACCTGTTGCGAAACGTGACGTGTTACCAGATCCAATGTATAATTCTAAACTTGTAACACGCCTAATCAACAAAATGATGGTTGACGGTAAAAAAGGTAAATCTCAAACAATTCTTTATAATGCGTTCGATATCGTTCGCGAACGTACTGGTAACGAACCAATGGAAGTGTTCGAGCAAGCTCTTAAGAACATTATGCCTGTTCTTGAAGTACGCGCTCGTCGTGTTGGTGGTGCTAACTACCAAGTTCCAGTTGAGGTTCGTCCAGAACGCCGTACAACTTTAGGTCTTCGCTGGTTAGTAAACTACGCTCGTCTTCGTGGTGAAAAAACTATGGAAGAGCGTTTAGCTTACGAAATCTTAGATGCAGCTAACAACTCTGGTGCATCTGTTAAGAAACGTGAAGACACTCATAAAATGGCAGAAGCTAACAAAGCATTTGCTCATTACCGTTGGTAGGATTCAACGCAAAATAATTGTAAGCATAGACCGCTTTATTTGTCGCTTATGGAAGTGTGGAGAGGGAGAATGCCTCTCCCTTTCATTGGGCGCTCGTTTTACATAATGAGGGTACTGGACATACTGACATATGTAACAAAATAAAGTGGCTTTTTTGCTACTTAAAATAAAATAATCCAATCCACATTAGGAAGGAGAAAGACACCAAATGACTAGAGAGTTCTCCTTAGAAAACACTCGTAATATTGGTATCATGGCTCACATCGATGCTGGTAAAACAACAGCAACTGAGCGTATCCTGTACTACACAGGCCGCATTCATAAAATCGGTGAAACTCACGAAGGTGCATCTCAGATGGACTGGATGGAGCAAGAACAAGAGCGTGGTATCACAATTACTTCTGCAGCAACTACAGCTCAATGGAAAGGTCACCGTGTAAACATCATTGACACTCCAGGACACGTAGACTTCACTGTAGAAGTAGAACGTTCTTTACGCGTACTTGATGGTGCAGTAGCAGTACTTGATGCGCAATCTGGTGTAGAACCACAAACAGAAACTGTTTGGCGTCAAGCAACTACTTACGGCGTACCACGTATCGTGTTCGTTAACAAAATGGACAAGATCGGTGCAGACTTCTTATATTCTGTAGGAACAATTCATGACCGTTTACAAGCAAACGCACATCCAATTCAGTTACCAATCGGTGCTGAGGATCAGTTTACAGGAATTATCGATCTTGTTGAAGAGTGTGCATACATGTACACAAACGACTTAGGAACAGATATTCAACGCGTTGACATCCCTGCAGAACATAAAGAATTAGCTGATGAATACCGTGGAAAGCTTATTGAAGCGGTAGCAGAGCTTGATGAAGAAATGATGATGAAGTACCTAGAAGGTGAAGAAATCACTGTAGAAGAGCTTAAAGCAGGTATCCGTAAGGCTACAACTTCTGTAGAATTCTTCCCAGTAATCTGTGGTTCTGCATTCAAAAATAAAGGTGTTCAAATTCTGTTAGATGCAGTTATCGACTACCTACCATCTCCATTAGATGTACCTGCTATTAAAGGTACTCTTCCGGATACAGATGAAGAAGTAGAACGTCATTCTAGCGATGAAGAGCCTTTCGCAGCATTAGCATTCAAAATCATGACTGACCCTTATGTTGGTAAGTTAACATTCTTCCGTGTGTACTCTGGTGTGTTAAACTCTGGATCATACGTGAAAAACTCAACTAAAGGTAAGCGTGAGCGTGTAGGTCGTATCCTACAAATGCACGCAAACAGCCGTGAAGAGATTTCAACAGTTTACGCTGGTGATATCGCTGCTGCTGTAGGTTTGAAAGATACTACAACTGGTGATACTCTTTGTGACGAGAAGAGCCTTGTTATCCTTGAGTCTATGGAATTCCCAGAGCCAGTTATCTCTGTAGCTATCGAACCAAAATCTAAAGCTGACCAAGATAAAATGGGTACAGCATTATCTAAGCTTTCTGAAGAAGATCCAACATTCCGTGCTCACACTGACCAAGAAACTGGCCAAACAATCATCGCTGGTATGGGTGAACTTCACCTTGATATCATCGTTGACCGTATGCGCCGTGAATTCAAAGTGGAAGCAAACGTTGGTGCTCCTCAGGTAGCATACCGTGAGACTTTCCGCGCTTCAGCGAAAGTTGAAGGTAAGTTCGCTCGTCAATCTGGTGGTCGTGGACAATTCGGTCACGTTTGGATTGAGTTCGAACCTAACGAAGAAGGTAAAGGATTCGAATTCCAAAACAAGATCGTCGGTGGTGTAGTTCCACGTGAATACATCCCAGCTGTAGGAGCAGGTCTTGAAGATGCACTTAAAAATGGTGTACTTGCAGGATATCCTCTAGTAGACATTAAAGCTGCATTAGTTGACGGATCTTACCATGATGTTGACTCCTCTGAGATGGCGTTCAAAATCGCTGCATCTATGGCACTTAAAGCTGCGGTTTCTAAATGTAACCCAGTAATTCTTGAGCCAATGATGAAAGTTGAAGTTGTAATTCCTGAAGAGTACATGGGTGACATTATGGGTGACGTAACTTCTCGCCGTGGACGCGTAGAAGGTATGGAAGCTCGTGGTAACGCACAAGTAGTTCGTGCGATGGTTCCACTTTCTGAAATGTTCGGTTATGCAACGGCTCTACGTTCTAACACGCAAGGTCGTGGAACATTCTCAATGACATTTGATCATTATGAAGAAGTACCGAAGTCTATTTCAGAAGAAATTGTTAAAAAAAATAAAGGTGAATAATTGATTTTTATCGATTGTTCAAGTATAACTACTTATGTAAGCTTAGAAAGCGGGGCTTAGGTCCCTTACTTTCTAGTCTAAATATAAAATAATCTATATAACTAAGGAGGAATTTAGAATGGGAAAAGCTAAATTCGAACGTTCTAAACCACATGTTAACATTGGTACAATCGGCCACGTTGACCATGGTAAAACTACATTAACTGCTGCTATCACTACAGTTCTTGCAAAAGCTGGTGGTGCTGAAGCGAAAGGTTACGACCAAATCGATGCTGCTCCAGAAGAAAGAGAGCGCGGTATCACAATCTCAACTGCACACGTTGAGTATGAAACTGAAACTCGTCACTATGCACACGTTGACTGCCCAGGCCATGCTGACTATGTTAAAAACATGATCACTGGTGCTGCTCAAATGGACGGCGGTATCTTAGTAGTATCTGCTGCTGATGGCCCAATGCCTCAAACTCGTGAGCACATCCTTCTTTCTCGTCAAGTAGGTGTTCCTTACATCGTTGTATTCTTAAACAAATGCGACATGGTTGACGACGAAGAGTTATTAGAATTAGTAGAAATGGAAGTTCGCGATCTATTATCTGAATACGACTTCCCAGGCGATGATATCCCTGTAGTTAAAGGTTCTGCTCTTAAAGCTCTTCAAGGAGATGCTGAGTGGGAAGCAAAAATCATCGAATTAATGGCTGAAGTTGATTCTTATATCCCAACTCCAGAACGTGACACTGAAAAAGCATTCTTAATGCCTGTTGAGGACGTGTTCTCTATCACAGGTCGTGGTACAGTTGCTACAGGTCGTGTAGAGCGCGGTGTAGTTAAAGTTGGTGACGTAGTAGAAATCATCGGTTTTGAAGAAGAAAACAAATCTACAACTGTAACTGGTGTAGAAATGTTCCGTAAGCTTCTTGATCAAGCTCAAGCTGGAGACAACATCGGTGCTTTACTTCGTGGGGTTGCTCGTGAAGACATCCAACGTGGACAAGTTCTTGCTAAAACTGGCTCTGTAAAAGCTCACGCTAAATTCAAAGCTGAAGTTTTCGTTTTATCTAAAGAAGAAGGTGGACGTCACACTCCATTCTTCGCTAACTACCGCCCACAATTCTATTTCCGTACAACTGACGTAACTGGTATCATCCAATTACCAGAAGGTACTGAAATGGTAATGCCTGGCGACAACATCGAAATGACTATCGAGCTTATCGCTCCAATCGCGATCGAAGAAGGAACTAAGTTCTCTATTCGTGAAGGTGGACGTACAGTAGGTTACGGCGTAGTTGCAACTATCGTTGAGTAATCTTAGCTGATATATGAAACCCAAGGGATTTTCCCTTGGGTTTTTTATTTATAATAAATAAAACCTATTTTTAAGTTTTGACGAGTTTCTTCTATTAATATATAAAATGCAAAACTCTTCAACCAAAAACTGTAAAAAGAATTACAACAGATGAAAACTTGAAATTCGTTAAAGTACCATGTATAATAGCAAAAGTACAGTAAATGACGATGTGCACAAATAAAGTGTTGCATCTAGGCTAGAAACATTGTATAATAAACAATGTTGGTCTTTGACTGCGATGAAGTGGAAGGTTGCTGACACACCCGGCCGCTTTGCCATGGCGAGTGTGTGGAAATTTCCATGGAGAATGTCTATTTTAAAAATAGGCGAAAGAAGGAGGGAAAATAATGGCAAAAGAAAAAATTCGTATTCGTTTAAAAGCTTACGATCACCGTATTCTTGATCAATCAGCTGAGAAAATTGTAGAAACAGCTAAACGTTCTGGGGCGACAGTTTCTGGTCCAATCCCATTACCAACTGAAAAAACTGTTTACACGATTCTTCGTGCGGTTCATAAATACAAAGATTCTCGTGAGCAATTCGAAATGCGCACGCACAAACGTCTAATCGACATCGTGAGCCCTACTCCACAAACAGTAGACTCTTTAATGCGTTTAGACTTACCATCTGGTGTAGATATCGAAATCAAACTATAATTTATATAAGTTAAAATGTAGGAGGTGTAACTCATGACCAAAGGAATCTTAGGAAAAAAGATCGGTATGACTCAAGTATTTGCTGAAAACGGCGAGCTAATTCCTGTAACTGTTATCGAAGCGACTCCAAACGTTGTCCTTCAAAAGAAAACTGTTGAAACTGATGGCTACAATGCAATTCAGTTAGGTTTTGATGACAAACGCGAAAAATTAGCTAACAAACCTGAACAAGGTCACGTTGCTAAAGCAACTACTGCTCCTAAGCGCTTCATTCGCGAACTTCGCGATGCAGACGTTGAAGGACAAGAAGTTGGTCAAGAGGTAAAAGTAGAAGTTTTCGCTGCAGGTGAAACTGTAGACGTAACAGGTATTTCTAAAGGTAAAGGTTTCCAAGGTGCTATTAAACGCCACGGACAATCTCGCGGACCTATGTCTCATGGTTCTCGTTATCACCGTCGTCCTGGTTCAATGGGCCCTGTTGCTCCGAACCGTGTATTCAAAGGCAAAAAACTTGCTGGACGTATGGGTGGAGACCAAGTTACTATCCAAAACTTAGAAATCGTTCAAGTTGATGTTGAACGTAACATCCTGTTAGTAAAAGGCAACGTTCCTGGCGCTAAGAAATCTCTTGTAGTTGTTCGTAGTGCTGTTAAGGCTAGCAAATAATTCTCTATAAGAAAGGAGGAACCCCAATGCCAAAAGTAAAGTTATTTAACCAAACTGGTTCTGAAGTTGGTGAAATCCAATTAGCTGAAACTATTTTCGGTATCGAACCAAACGAAGCTGTACTTTTTGAAGCAGTAATGATGCAACGTGCATCTTTACGTCAAGGTACACATAAAGTAAAAACTCGCTCTGAAGTGCGCGGTGGAGGTCGCAAACCATGGCGTCAAAAAGGAACTGGACGTGCTCGTCAAGGTTCTATCCGCTCTCCTCAATGGCGCGGTGGTGGTACGGTATTCGGACCTACACCAAGAAGCTATGCATACAAACTACCTAAAAAAGTTCGTCGCTTAGCTATTAAATCTGCATTAGCTACTAAAGTAGTTGAGAACAACATCGTAGTTCTTGAAGACTTAGTGTTAAATGCACCAAAAACAAAAGACATGGTGGCAGTTCTTAAAGGATTAACTGTTGAGAAGAAAGCTCTTATCGTAACTGCTGATGTAAACGAAGCAGTTGAGTTATCTGCTCGCAATATTCCTGGAGTAACAGTAATCACTGCTGATGGCGTAAACGTTTTAGACGTGCTTCATCATGATAAGCTAATCATGACAAAAGCGGCAGTGGAAAAAGTAGAGGAGGTGCTTGCATAATGAAAGATCCTCGTGATATCATTAAGCGCCCAGTTATCACTGAACGTTCTATGGAAATGATGGCTGAAAAAAAATACACGTTCGATGTGGACGTTAAAGCTAATAAAACGGAAGTTAAAGATGCTGTAGAAGCGATCTTTGGTGTTGAAGTTGAGAAAGTAAATATCATGAACTACAAACCAAAAGCAAAACGTGTTGGTCGTCACGCTGGTTTTACTAACCGTCGTCGTAAAGCAATCGTTAAGCTTACTGCTGACAGCAAAGAAATCGAGATCTTCCAAGGAGTTTAATTCTTACTAAAGAAGGAGGGAAAATCAGATGGCAATTAAAAAGTATAATCCAACTACTAACGGTCGTCGTAACATGACTACGAATGATTTCGCTGAAATCACGACTGATAGACCGGAAAAATCATTACTTGCGCCTTTAAGCAAAAAGGCTGGACGTAATAACCAAGGTAAAATTACTGTACGTCACCAAGGTGGCGGACACAAGCGTCAATACCGTATCATCGACTTCAAACGTAACAAAGATGGAATTCCTGGACGCGTTGCTACGATCGAATACGATCCAAACCGCTCTGCGAATATCGCATTAATTAACTACGTTGACGGTGAAAAACGTTACATCCTTGCTCCTAAAAACTTAGAAGTAGGTATGGAAATCATGTCTGGCCCAGAGGCTGACATTAAAATCGGTAACGCATTACCATTAATCAACATTCCAGTAGGTACAGTTGTTCATAACATCGAGCTTAAACCAGGTCGCGGTGGACAATTAGTTCGTTCTGCTGGTACATCTGCTCAAGTACTTGGTAAAGAAGGTAAATACGTACTTGTACGTTTAACTTCTGGTGAAGTACGCTTAGTTCTAGCTACTTGCCGCGCTACAGTAGGTCAAGTAGGTAATGAACACCATGAGCTTATTAAAATTGGTAAAGCGGGTCGTTCTCGCTGGTTAGGCAAGCGCCCAACTGTTCGTGGTTCTGTAATGAACCCATGTGATCACCCACACGGTGGTGGTGAAGGTCGCTCACCAATCGGACGTAAGTCTCCAATGTCTCCATGGGGTAAACCAACTCTTGGATTCAAAACTCGTAAGAAAAATAAAGCGTCTGACAAATTCATCGTTCGTCGTCGTAAAAAATAATGGGGTTGTAGTACGGTTCATTTTTAGAACCGTACGGCAATCACGAAGGGAGGCACCAAAATGGCTCGTAGCTTGAAAAAAGGACCATTTGTCGATGATCATTTAATGAACAAAATTGCAAAGTTAAATGAAACTGAGCAAAAGCAAGTTGTAAAAACTTGGTCTCGTCGTTCAACGATCTTCCCACAGTTTATTGGTCATACAATCGCTGTATATGATGGTCGTAAACACGTTCCTGTATACGTAACTGAAGATATGGTAGGCCACAAGTTAGGTGAGTTCGCACCAACTCGTACGTACAAAGGTCATGATGCTGACGATAAGAAAACTAGAAGATAATGAGAGGAGGCACTTCAATGCAAGCTAAAGCAGTAGCGAGAACAGTTCGTATTGCTCCTCGTAAAGTTCGTTTAGTAGTAGACTTAATCCGAGGTAAGCAAGTGGGTGAAGCGATTGCTATCCTTAACCACACACCAAAAACTGCTTCTCCAGTTGTAGAAAAAGTTTTAAAATCTGCAATCGCAAACGCAGAGCATAACTACGAAATGGATGTAAACAACTTAGTTGTAGAAAAAGTTTTCGTTGACGAAGGTCCAACGTTAAAACGTTTCCGTCCACGTGCAATGGGTCGTGCTAGCCAAATTAACAAGCGCACAAGCCACATTACAGTTGTGGTATCTGAAAAGAAGGAGGGATAATCGATGGGTCAAAAGGTTCATCCAGTTGGTCTTCGCGTCGGTATCATTCGCGATTGGGAATCTCGTTGGTACGCTGAAAAAGACTACGCTACATTCTTACATGAAGACATCAAAATTCGTGAATACATTAACGTTCGCTTAAAAGATTCTGCTGTTTCTAAAGTAGAAATCGAGCGTGCGGCAAATCGTGTAAATGTTACAATTCACACGGCAAAACCTGGTATGGTAATTGGTAAAGGTGGTACAGAAGTTGAAGCACTTCGTAAAGCTCTTAACCAATTAACAGGCAAACGTGTACACATCAACATTTTAGAAGTTAAGAGAGCTGATCTTGACGCTAAATTAGTAGGCGAAAACATTGCTCGTCAATTAGAAAACCGTGTATCTTTCCGTCGTGCACAAAAGCAAGCAATTCAACGTGCTATGCGTGCAGGAGCTAAAGGTATTAAAACACAGGTTTCTGGTCGTCTTGGCGGAGCTGATATCGCTCGTGCAGAATCTTACAGTGAAGGAACTGTTCCACTTCATACACTTCGCGCTGATATTGACTATGCAACAGCTGAAGCTGATACAACGTACGGTAAATTAGGTGTAAAAGTATGGATCTACCGTGGAGAAGTCCTTCCTACAAAAAAGAAAGCTTCTGAGGAAGGAGGAAAATAATATGTTAATGCCTAAACGCGTAAAATATCGTAGAGAGCATCGTGGTAAAATGCGTGGTCGTGCAAAAGGTGGCGCTGAAGTACATTTTGGTGAGTTTGGTTTACAATCTCAAGAAGCATCTTGGATTACAAACCGTCAAATCGAAGCAGCTCGTCGTGCAATGACTCGTTATATGAAACGTGGCGGTAAAGTTTGGATTAAAATTTTCCCTTCTAAACCTTACACTGCTAAGCCTCTAGAAGTACGTATGGGTTCCGGTAAAGGGGCTCCTGAAGGTTGGGTAGCAGTTGTAAAACCTGGAAAGGTTATGTTTGAAATCGCGGGTGTATCTGAAGAAGTAGCACGCGAAGCATTACGTCTTGCAGCTCACAAATTACCAGTGAAATGTAAATTCGTAAAACGTGAAGAAAATGGTGGTGAATCTAATGAAAACTAATGATATTCGTGAGTTAACCACTGCTGAAATCGAAACAAAAGTTAAAGCTTTAAAGGAAGAGTTGTTTAATCTTCGCTTCCAACTTGCTACAGGACAATTAGAGAATCCAACACGCATCCGTGAAGTGCGTAAAGCGATTGCTCGTATGAAAACTGTAGTTCGTGAAAGAGAGATCGGAATTAATCGATAAATTGAGGGGAGGTTTGCAAAGTGAGCGAACGTAACCAACGCAAAGTTTATACTGGTCGTGTTGTTTCTGACAAAATGGACAAAACGATTACAGTTTTAGTTGAAACTTACAAAACTCATTCCTTGTACGGAAAACGCGTTAAGTATTCTAAGAAGTACAAAGCGCATGATGAGCAAAACCAAGCAAAAGTTGGCGATATCGTAAAAATCATGGAAACTCGCCCGCTTTCTGCTACTAAGCGTTTCCGTTTAGTTGAAATCGTTGAAGAAGCGGTTATTATCTAAATAGACGAATCGGAATTTTAAGTCCGAAGGGAGGTTTCATAACATGATCCAACAAGAATCTCGTTTGAAAGTAGCTGACAACTCTGGCGCACGTGAACTTTTAACAATCAAAGTATTAGGCGGCTCTGGTCGCAAATACGCAAACATCGGTGATATTATCGTTGCTACGGTAAAACAAGCAACACCAGGTGGCGTTGTTAAAAAAGGTGACGTTGTTAAAGCAGTAGTAGTACGTACGAAGAGCGGTGCTCGTCGTCCAGACGGTTCTTACATCAAATTTGATGAAAACGCAGCGGTTATCATTAAAGACGATAAGAGCCCACGTGGTACTCGTATCTTCGGACCAGTAGCTCGTGAATTACGTGATAACAACTTCATGAAGATCGTTTCTTTAGCTCCAGAAGTTCTATAATTTAAGGTATTGCCTTGCTAAGGAGGTGCAGAAGTAAGATGCATGTAAAAAAAGGTGATAAAGTACAGGTAATCAGTGGTAAAGACAAAGGGAAACAAGGTGTTATCCTTGCAGCTTTTCCGAAAGAAAGCCGTGTTATCGTTGAGGGTGTTAACATCGTTAAAAAGCACTCTAAGCCATCACAATTAAATCCACAAGGTGGAATTATCACGAAAGAAGCAGCTATCCACGTATCTAATGTTATGCCATTAGATCCTAAAACAGGTGTACCTACTCGTGTAGGTTACAAAGTGGAAGATGGTAAAAAAGTTCGTGTTGCAAAAAAATCTGGTGAATCATTAGATAAATAAGTTCAATATGAAAGGAGGTCCCTTCATTGAATCGCCTTAAAGAGAAATTCCAAAAAGAAATTACTCCTGCTCTTATGAGCAAGTTTAACTATAAATCTGTTATGGAAGTACCGAAAATCGAAAAGATCGTAATCAACACTGGTGTTGGTGACGCGGTATCCAATTCTAAAGCATTAGACAGTGCTGTAGAAGAATTAACTCAAATCGCAGGTCAAAAGCCTGTTGTAACTCGCGCTAAAAAATCTATCGCAGGTTTCCGTCTTCGTGAGGGTATGCCTATCGGTGCAAAGGTTACTTTACGCGGCGAGCAAATGTATGAGTTCTTCGACAAATTAGTATCAGTTTCTTTACCACGTGTACGTGATTTCCGTGGTGTTTCTAAGAAATCTTTCGATGGTCGTGGTAACTACACATTAGGTGTTAAAGAGCAATTAATTTTCCCTGAGATTGATTATGATAAAGTGAGCAAAGTTCGTGGTATGGACATCGTAATCGTTACTACAGCGAAAACTGATGAAGAAGCTCGTGAACTTTTAACACAATTCGGTATGCCATTCCAAAAATAATGGAAGCCAACGCTAAGTAGAGGAGGCGAAAACGTGGCTAAAAAATCTATGATTGCGAAACAAAAGCGTACTCCTAAGTTTAAAGTACAAGACTATACACGTTGCGAGCGCTGCGGTCGTCCGCATTCTGTATACCGCAAATTTAAACTTTGCCGTATTTGTTTCCGTGAACTTGCATATAAAGGTCAAATTCCTGGTGTTAAAAAAGCTAGTTGGTAATCCCCACAAATGGGAAGGAGGTAAAACATATGGTGATGACAGATCCAATTGCAGATATGCTTACTCGCATCCGTAATGCGAACATGGTACGTCATGAGAAATTAGAAGTTCCTGCTTCTAAAATCAAAAAAGAAATCGCTGAAATCTTAAAACGTGAAGGTTTCATTCGTGATGTGGAATACATCGAGGATAACAAACAAGGTATCCTTCGCATTTTCCTAAAATACGGTGTAAACAACGAACGTGTAATCACTGGATTAAAGCGTATTAGTAAGCCTGGCTTACGCGTTTATGCAAAAGCTGACGAAGTACCACGTGTACTTAACGGATTAGGTATTGCACTTGTTTCTACATCTAAGGGCGTAATGACTGACAAAGAAGCTCGTCAATTACAAACTGGTGGAGAAGTAGTAGCATACGTTTGGTAATATATATTTAAAACGAACGGAGGTGTGACCACATGTCTCGTATTGGTAAAAAGATTCTTGAAATCCCTGCAGGTGTTACAGTTACAGTAGCAGAAAATAATACAGTAACTGTAAAAGGCCCTAAAGGTGAATTAACTCGTACTTTCAATGCTGATATGGTTATCAAAATTGAAGAAAATATCTTAACAGTAGAACGTCCTACTGAGCAGAAAGAACACCGTGCATTACACGGAACAACTCGTGCTCTTCTAGGAAACATGGTTGAAGGTGTAACTACAGGTTTCGCTCGCGGACTTGAATTAATCGGTGTTGGTTACCGTGCACAAAAACAAGGTGACAAACTTGTATTAAACGTAGGTTACTCTCACCCAGTTGAGATGACTCCAGAAGCTGGTCTTGAAGTTGAAGTTCCTGCTCCTACAAAGATCGTAATTAAAGGTATCGACAAGCAACGTGTTGGCGAATTCGCTGCTAACATTCGCGCTGTACGTGCTCCAGAGCCATATAAAGGCAAAGGTATTCGTTACGAAGGCGAAGTTGTACGTCGTAAAGAAGGTAAAACTGCTAAGTAAACCCGTTAGGTGAAAGAAAGGAGTGACAAGAATGATCACTAAACCTGATAAAAATGCGGTTCGTAAGAAAAGACATGCACGTGTACGTGCAAAGCTTACTGGTACAGCTGAGCGTCCACGTTTAAACGTGTTCCGTTCTAACCAACACATTTACGCTCAAGTAATTGATGATGTAAACGGTGTAACATTAGTAAGTGCGTCTACTCTTGATAAAGAACTTACTCTTAACGGTACAAGCAACATCGAAGCTGCTACTAAAGTTGGCGAAATCGTTGCTAAACGTGCTGTAGAGAAAGGCGTTAAAGAAGTAGTATTTGATCGCGGCGGTTACTTATACCATGGCCGTGTTAAAGCTTTAGCTGAAGCTGCTCGTGAGGCTGGCTTACAATTTTAATGGTCAAAGGAGGGAAAATAGATGCGTCGCATTGACCCAAGTAAATTTGAACTTGAAGAACGTGTAGTTACGATAAACCGTGTTGCGAAGGTTGTTAAGGGTGGTCGTCGTTTCCGCTTCGCTGCACTGGTTGTAGTTGGTGATAAAAACGGTCATGTTGGATTCGGTACTGGTAAAGCGCAAGAGGTACCAGATGCAATCCGCAAGGCTATCGAAGATGCTAAGAAAAACTTAATCGAAGTACCATTAGTTGGTACAACAATTCCACACTTAATTATCGGTAACTTTGGAGCAGGGGAAGTATTATTAAAACCTGCTGCAGAAGGTACTGGAGTTATCGCTGGTGGTCCAGTTCGTGCGGTTCTTGAATTAGCTGGTGTACAAGATATTCTTTCTAAATCTCTTGGTTCTAACACACCAATTAACATGATCCGTGCTACTATGAACGGATTAAAAGATCTTAAGCGTGCTGAAGATGTAGCAAAATTACGCGGTAAATCTGTAGAAGAGCTACTAGGTTAAGAAGGAGGGAAAACATAATGGCGAAAAAGTTAGAAATTACCCTCACTCGTAGTGTAATTGGTCGTCCGCAAGATCAACGTGCGACTGTAGAAGCTTTAGGTCTTAAAAAGTTGAATTCAACTGTAGTTAAGGAAGAAACTCCTGCTATTCGTGGTATGATCAACAAAGTTTCTCACCTTGTAACTGTAAAAGAAGCTTAATGATAACTTATCAATATAAGGAGGTGCCTGGGAATGAAACTTCATGAATTACAACCTGCAGAAGGTTCTCGTAAAGTTCGTAATCGTGTAGGTCGTGGTATCGGTTCTGGTAACGGTAAAACTGCTGGAAAAGGTCATAAAGGACAAAACGCACGTTCTGGTGGCGGTGTTCGTCTTGGTTTTGAAGGCGGTCAAACTCCATTATTCCGTCGTTTACCAAAACGCGGCTTCACAAACATCAACCGTAAAGAATTCGCTATCGTTAACTTAACAACGTTAAATCGTTTTGAAGACGGTACAGAAGTAACACCTGAATTATTGCTTGAGACTGGCGTTATCAGCAAATTAAACGACGGTGTTAAAATTCTTGCAAACGGCGCTGTAGAGAAAAAGCTTACTGTTAAAGCTCACAAATTCTCTTCAAGTGCAAAAGAAGCTATTGAAGCAGCTGGCGGAACAGTTGAGGTGATCTAATGTTTCGCACAATCTCCAACTTTATGCGCGTTGCTGAGATAAGAAATAAAATATTATTCACTTTAGCGATGTTAATCGTGTTTCGAATTGGCACGTTCATCCCAGTGCCTCATACAAATGCAGATGTACTGAGAGCGCAAGACCAGTTGAATGTATTGGGCATTCTGAATACATTTGGCGGCGGAGCCTTAAAAAACTTTTCCATCTTTGCGATGGGAATCATGCCGTACATTACAGCATCCATCATCGTGCAATTATTGCAGATGGATGTTGTTCCTAAATTTACGGAGTGGTCAAAACAAGGTGAAATGGGTCGTCGTAAACTAGCTCAGTTTACCCGCTACTTTACAATTGTTCTTGCTTTTATTCAAGCAATCGGTATGTCAATCGGTTTTAACGGTATGGCAAGTGGACAATTAATTTTGGATCCTAGTTGGTCAACTTATTTATATATTGCTACGGTACTAACTGCCGGAACTGCATTTTTAATGTGGTTAGGTGAGTTAATTACGGCAAAGGGAGTAGGAAATGGTATTTCTATTATTATCTTTGCAGGTATTACCGCAGCTATCCCAAGTACTATAAATCAAGTGTACGCACAGCAGTTCCAAGATGCCGGAGATCAATTGTTCATTCGTATCGTAAAAGTCGGTTTAATTTTGTTGGCTGTGTTAGCGGTTATTGTTGGTGTTATTTACATTCAACAAGCTGTTAGAAAAATCCCGATTCAATATGCGAAGCGCGTAACTGGAAACGGTGGTTATACTGGAGCACAAAACACTCATTTACCACTTAAGGTAAATAGTGCTGGTGTTATTCCAGTAATTTTTGCTGTTTCATTCTTGATTACGCCTCCGACTATTGCACAGTTTTTCCCGAAACATGAAATATCGAAGTGGATTATTGCTAATTTTAACTATTCTCATCCAGTGGGTATGATCGTATATGTTGCACTAATTATTGCCTTTGCATATTTCTATGCATTTGTTCAAGTAAATCCTGAACAGATGGCTGAGAACTTAAATAAACAAGGTGGATACGTTCCTGGTATTCGTCCGGGTAAGAATACAGAACAGTATCTAACAAAGATTTTGTATCGTTTGACCTTTGTAGGTGCAATTTTCTTAGCAGCGATTGCAATCCTGCCTGTTTTATTTATTAAAATTGCAAACTTGCCACAATCTGCACAGATAGGTGGAACAAGTTTACTAATTGTTGTCGGTGTTGCTTTAGAAACAATGAAGCAGCTCGAAAGTCAATTAGTAAAACGCCATTACAAAGGGTTTATCAAACAGTGAGTAAGCGGGAAGATTCATCTTCCCATATGCTCATTCATGAGGGGGAATACAGATGAACTTAATTTTAATGGGGCTTCCAGGTGCCGGTAAAGGTACACAAGCCGAAAAGATTGTTGCCAAGTATAACATCCCTCACATTTCAACAGGAGACATGTTTCGTGCTGCTATGAAAGATGAAACTGAACTTGGTCTACAAGCTAAGTCCTTTATTGATAAAGGAGCACTTGTACCAGATGAAGTTACAATCGGAATCGTGCGTGAGCGTTTAAGTCAAGAAGACTGTGTAAAAGGCTTCTTATTAGATGGTTTTCCACGAACAGTTGCACAAGCTTCAGCTCTTGAAGAAATCATGAAAGATCTTGGCAAAAAGATCAATTATGTTTTAAACATTAATGTGGATTCAGGATTACTGTTAAAACGTTTAACAGGCCGTCGCATTTGTAAAGAGTGCGGTGCGACTTACCACTTAGAATTCAATCCGCCAGCAAAAGAGGGCGTGTGCGATAAATGTGGTGGCGAGTTATATCAGCGTTCTGATGACAATGAAGAAACTGTAGCAAATCGTTTAGAAGTGAATATTAAGCAAACAAAACCTTTGCTTGATTTCTACGAAGAGCTTGGTTACTTAAAAAGCATTAATGGTGAGCAAGATATCGATAAAGTATTTGCTGATGTCGATCTTCTCATCGGAGGCTTAGCGTAATGATTATTTGCAAAACTCCTCGCGAAATTGAGATTATGCGAGAAGCTGGCAAGATTGTTGCTTTAACTCATCAAGAGTTAAAAAAGCATATTGCCCCAGGAATTACAACGAAAGAGCTCGATCAAATAGCGGAAAAAACGATTCTTAAATATGGTGCTATGCCATCTTTTAAAGGATATAACGGATTTCCAGGAAGCATTTGTGCTTCGGCAAACGAAGAGCTTGTACACGGGATTCCAGGAAAGCGCAAGCTCCAAGAAGGCGATATTATTAGTATCGATATTGGTGCGAAATACAATGGATACCATGGAGATTCTGCATGGACTTATCCAGTAGGAAACATTTCTGAATCTGTTCAAAAGCTACTTGATGTCACAGAAAAATCGTTGTATCTTGGTCTAGAACACGCAAAACCGGGCGAGCGATTATCTAATATTTCACATGCGATTCAAACGTATGTTGAAGATAGTGGATTATCGATCGTTAGGGAGTATGTCGGTCACGGAATCGGGCAAGACTTACATGAAGACCCACAAATCCCGCACTATGGTCCACCAAATCAAGGGCCTAGGTTAAAACCGGGAATGGTCATTTGTGTTGAGCCGATGGTGAACCAAGGAAGACGATATGTAAAAACACTATCTGATGACTGGACAGTGGTAACGGTAGATGGTAAATGGTGTGCACATTTCGAGCACACGATTGCTCTTACAGAAGCAGGATACGAAATCCTTACCACTTTATAGGTAGCTGGCTCTCCGGAATTTCAGAACAGTGTAGAATGTTACTGATTTGAAGAAGGGAGAACATTGAATGGCTAAAGATGATGTAATTGAAGTCGAAGGTACCGTTATTGAAACGTTGCCAAATGCTATGTTCAAAGTAGAATTAGAGAATGGGCATGTTGTATTGGCTCACGTTTCTGGTAAAATTCGTATGAACTTCATTCGTATTTTACCAGGAGATAAAGTTACGGTAGAATTATCTCCGTATGATTTAAATCGTGGTCGTATCACGTACCGCTTTAAATAATATAGCACTCCGTAATCTTTAAGGAGGTTCGAGACATGAAAGTAAGACCGTCAGTTAAGCCGATCTGCGAAAAATGTAAAGTTATTCGTAGACGTGGAAAAGTAATGGTTATTTGTGAAAACCCTAAACATAAACAAAAACAAGGTTAATCAGAAGGAGGTGCATTCGGAATGGCACGTATCGCAGGTGTAGATATTCCTCGTGACAAACGCGTTGTTATTTCTTTAACTTACGTATTCGGCATTGGTCGTACGACTGCTGAAAAAATTCTTGCTGAAGCTGGTGTTTCTGAAGAAACACGAGTTCGCGATTTAACAGAAGACGAATTAGGACGTATCCGTGATATCGTCGATCGTATCAAAGTTGAAGGAGACCTTCGTCGTGAAGTATCCCTTAACATTAAACGTCTAATGGAGATCGGTTCTTACCGTGGTCTTCGTCACCGTCGTGGTTTACCAGTTCGTGGTCAAAACTCTAAAAACAATGCTCGTACACGTAAAGGTCCACGTCGTACAGTAGCAAATAAAAAGAAATAATAAGTAAAGGAGGTTGAACTAACAATGGCACGTAAAACAAACACTCGTAAAAAACGTGTGAAAAAGAATATTGAAGCTGGTGTAGCTCATATTCGTTCTACTTTCAACAACACAATTGTAACTCTTACAGATACTCATGGTAACGCGCTTTCTTGGTCTAGTGCTGGTGCGCTTGGTTTCCGTGGTTCTCGTAAATCTACTCCATTCGCTGCGCAAATGGCTGCTGAAACTGCTGCTAAAGTTGCAATGGAGCATGGTTTAAAAACTTTAGAGGTTACTGTAAAAGGTCCTGGTGCTGGTCGTGAAGCTGCAATTCGTGCTCTTCAAGCTGCAGGTCTAGAAGTAACAGCAATTAGAGATGTTACTCCAGTTCCTCATAATGGATGTCGTCCACCAAAACGTCGTCGTGTTTAATTTTTCTGTATAGAATTTTCCCTTTTGTCTATAATGGATATGATGCATTACCGAGAAATTTCGTACAGAAACATCGCTTGTTGTGCACAATCGGGAACTGCCTAAGGGGGGACTTTCGGTTAGACAGAGGTTTTTTCCTTTGTTTAACCGAGGTTTCGACGTTTTGAAGGA
>NZ_JQKQ01000033.1:0-49680 GCF_000746135.1 Bacillus sp. UNC322MFChir4.1 | reverse complement strand
CTGTTCAAAGAAAAAGCAAAAGAGCGCTATAAAATTGAAGCGAAAAATAGTGAACTCAAACATAGACACGGGTATGATGTGGCATCTTCCTCGGGTCATATTGGCATGCGAATGCAAGGGGCGATGGCCATATTCGCAGTTAATTTAAAACGAATTATGACATTATTAAAAGGGAAACAGTAACAAAAGTATAGAGAGAAAGGCGACCTTTCGTTCAAAACTGAACGAAAGGTCGCCTTTTTTGTTTTACATATGTTTTATGAGATGAAAAACGGAAGTTTTTCAGTGGCCTCTATATGATAGCTGAGACCTTTTTTTCCTTACTTTTGCAACTGACTTTCTATAATATCTTGTGTATATTTCGTTAATTCTTTAATATCCATATTTTCATATTGTTCTGCTGTAATTGGTTTCGAAATTGTGACTGTTGCATGCGCAGGCTTCATTCGATTGCCATTTGCTTCAAACATTTTATACGTTCCATCCAATGTTACAGGTAAAATTGCTACACCTGCTTTTACAGCAAGATGGAAACTACCAGCCTTAAATTCTCCCATTTTATTACCTTTACTACGAGTTCCTTCTGGGAAAATAACGATAGAATGCCCTTGTTTTAACAGTTCAATCCCATCTTTAATGGCCTGCACCGATTGACGGCGATTTTTGCGATCCATAAATACACAATTCATCATTTCCATCCACGTTGGTACAAGTGGAAACTTTTTAATTTCTGCTTTCGAAACGAATCCAATTGGTTTGTTTAAATAACCTAGTAAAATAGGAATATCCATGTCACTTTGATGATTACTTACAACGAGTACCGGCTTATCTTGTGGCACATTTTCTAGTCCATTCACTTGTACTGTTGATCCAACTACTCGAATCATCTTCTTGCCGAACCAATTTGTTGTTTTATACACCAACTTATCTTTCTCTTGCGGTGATAATGTATGTAACTTTCCTTTTATACGCCACATTCTTGGCGTAATACCAATTACAATTAAAATTAAGTATAAAATCTTAAAAACTGTTTGAATCATATAGAACCCCCACATATTGTCATTCCGTTTTTTATTATACTAGACAAACGCAGGAAAAAGAAGAAAAAATGTCCAAGCGACAAGCGTTTGGACATTTTTCATAATATAATAGATTAAAATTGTTTTGCTAATTCTTGTGCTTTTTCAATAGCTTGTTCTTTAATTTCATGTGCTTGTGCAGGGTTTGCACTCATACCTTCTACTGCGATATACTCTACATCCGTTACACCCATGAAGTTTAACATCGCTTTTAAGTGGTTACGACCAAAGTCTACTCCCGCGTATGGACCTTCAGAATACACGCCGCCTGTCGCTTGGATATGAAGAGCTTTTTTGCCTTCTAATAAACCAATTGGACCATTTTCAGTATATTTAAATGTTTTACCTGCAATTGATATATTATCTAAGTATGCTTTTACAACCGGTGGATAGCTTAAATTCCACATTGGTGTTACAAATACATATTTATCTGCGTGCATAAATGTTTCTAGGTTTCCGTTCATTGCCGCAATTTTTTGTTGTTGGCTTTCACTTAATGTCTCAAATCCTTCTCCTGCACCAAGTTTGCCCCAAGCGGCAAATACTTCGCCATCAATTGTAGGTACGCTTGTATGGAATAAATCAATTGTTAACACTTCATCTTGTGGATTTGCTTGTTTATAAGCTTCAATAAACGCTTCTCCTACTGCCATACCAAATGATACTTCTGCTGGATTTGGATTTGCTGTAATAAATAATACTTTTGTCATGTTCATTTCGCTCCCTTTTTCAACATATCTTTAATTCGAGATTTTTAACAAAAAAGTAAATCACTTATCTTACGTAAGTAATAATACCTAATATACGATTTCTTGTCAAGAAAAATAGTTGCTTTTTTTTAGTAAGTAAATAACTATATAAAAAGGAGTTGTCTCGCTTATAAACGAGACAACTCCTTTTCGATTACTATTGAAACACATGCTTTACTTTCTCAGCCGGAATACTACTTCCGCCTCTTCCTTTTACATCTTCAATCATCATTGCAATAATCATATTTGGAGAATTTGCATCAAATGCAACAAACCATCCTAACTCTTTTCCATCAGCATCTTTTGATTCTTTTAATTCAGCTGTTCCTGTTTTTCCAGCAAGTGTAATACCATCTAATTTTGCAATCTTACCTGTTCCTTCTGGATCATTCACAACTTTTATTAAAGAGTTTTTCAAAATATCATTGTTCTCTTTAGATACCACTTTTTCTTTCCACGCCTTTACTAGCTTATCATCTTTCACAAGATGCGGAGATGGAATATTCCCTTCATTTACAATTGGCGCATACGATAGTGCAACGTGTAGAGATGACATTAAAACTTTTCCTTGACCATATCCTGTATCTGCAAGTTCAATATCACCTTTTATGCCATCTTTTGCGATTTGCGACGTTGCAAATCCATATTCAATTGGTAACTTTTCACCTAATCCAAATTTCTTCGCTTCTTCTGTAAATTTATCTTTACCAATTTTCAATGCTTCTTGTGCAAAATAAATGTTATCGGAATACATCATTGCTTTTTCAAAATCTACTGGATTTGCATCTTTTACTCGCGTTACATAATAGTTACCCCAAGAAGAATCTTTTGCCCATTTTACACCATCAATTTTAAGAGATTCTTTCGGGTCAAGTGCTTTTGTTTCAAGACCAATTGCTCCTGTAATTGGTTTGAAAACTGAGCCCGGTGCGTATACTTGTGTAAAGCGATTTGTCATCGGCTTTTTCGGATCATTGTTTAAAGCTTCTCGCTCTGCTTTCGCTGACTCTCTCATATAAACATTCGGATTGTATGATGGACTACTTACAAGCGCTAATGTTTCCCCTGTTTTCGGATGGACTGCTGCACTTGAACCCGCTTCTCCCTTCATTTCCGCATAAATTTTTTGTTGTAAGTTCCCATCAATTGTAAGTGTGATATTTTCGCCATCTTTCGCTTGTTTTTTAGCAAGCTCTTTTAATTCTTTTCCTTTTGCATCGGCAATATAAACACGTCCGCCTTTTTCACCACGGAGTTTTTCTTCAAAAACATTTTCAAGACCTGTTTTGCCAATCGGCTCATCAGCCTTATAGCCTTTTTCTTCTAATTTTTTCAAATCCTCTGCATTTACTTTACCCATATAGCCCGTTAAATGAGCGGCAGCTTCTCCTAAAGGATATGTCCGAGCATTTACTGTACGTATCGCTACACCATGCATTGAAATATAATCATTTTCATTTGCACCTTCTGGTAAAATAGAAAGTGGCACATAGTAACTTGGTTGTACCCACTTCGCTGTTAATTTCTTTTCGATATCTTCAACTGACATATGTAATAATTTCGCTAACGTGTCTTTCGTTTGCTGTGCTGATTCGCCTAATTTCCCAGGTACAACTCCAACTTCTGCACCTTTCCCATTTGTAGCCAATCCGCTTCCATTTCGATCATAAATTTCACCGCGCTTTGGCAAAAACGACTGAACAAGCACTTTATCATCTTGTTTCATAGTTGGAAAAATAAATGATGGATTCCAATCCACTTTCCAGACGTCCTTATCTCCATCTTTTTCTTTCACAAGTTTTGCCTCATTTTCAAATGAGATTTTCCCACCAATTGTATCCATACTAACTTTAAAAGGTACATTTGCATTGTCTTTCTCATCTTTTTTGTCTTCTTTTTTCGGTTCTGCAGCAACTTTTAAATTTTTCACTGCAATTCCTGTATACACATTTTCATATTTCTTTACAAAATCATCTTTTGAAATGGACTGCTTTGCCTCTTTTGATAACTGATCATACATTTTATCAAACTTTTTGTCATTCCATGCTTTTACATATGTATCCATCGCTTGTTCTGGCTTCTCTTCTTTCCCACAGCCTACTACTAGTAGCAATGAAAAAATAAGAAGTATTCCCCATATCTTTTTCACATTTTTTCCTCCTTTATATTTCAACACTATCATACTATAAAAATCCAATTTTATAAATTTAATCCAACAAAAAAACAACGCACTATGCGCCGTTCTTTATAATACCATTATAACATTCAGAAATTTTTTATATAAGACTTTGTTTTTATTTTTTCTTTTCTTAATATAGAATCAAAAAGGAGTGGATCTAAAATTGTGGCATGTGCTTAGAAAAGATAGGAATCTCTGTATATACTTTTTGGGGAGATTTATTTCTAACCTTGGGAATCATTTCTCATTCTTCGCACAATCTATTGCAGCATACATGTTTACTAATACTTTATCTTCAGTCGGTCTCCTGTGGATAATCCGCGGTATTGCAAGTTTACTTACTATTCCGTTAGGCGGTATAGCCGCTGATTTGTATAACCGGAAAAAGATTATATTATTTACAGATATCGCAAGTGCGGCTACTTCTTTTTGTTTTATTTTTTTAAATCCATCAAACTACATATGGCTTTTACTTATTCTTTCCTCTATTTCTCAAATAATCAATCGCTTCTTTGATCCAGCGGCAAAAGCTTCCTTTAAGCAAATTTCATCTCAAACACCGCTACATATTTCTAACTCATGTAATGCAATATTAGGACAAATTACTATCATATTAGGGCCACTTCTTGCTACAAGCATTTATACAATAACAAATGGAAATTTACAATTTTTATTTATTCTAGATGCCATTTCTTTTCTTGTTAGTTTTATCTGTATTTCCTTTGTGCAATTTGGAGCACAAGAAAAGCAACATCAACTGCCTTTCCACATAAACGCCCTAAAAGGATTTCAATACGTCTTCATGAATAAAAATCTCTTATATATTCTCTTATTCATGACTCCAATTGCATTTAGTGGAAAAGTTTTTGAAGTGTTAGTGCTAGAACTGAGTAACCGTTATTGGAGCACGATTAAACTTGGGAGTATGGGAATATATTTAGCAGTTTTTGCTTTTGGCGGTATACTCGGAGCAATGCAAGTATCAAAATACCGAGAACAACTAAACAATAAGAAAGCTTATATGAAATTCATAAGTATTAGCGGCATTTTATTTTTTTTATTAGTTGTTCCTTCTTCAGCTCTTAGCATCATTGCGACCTTTTTACTAGGCATTACCTTTAATCAAAGTGTTGCATTGGCACAAATCTACATTCAGCAGTCATGCGAAGAACAGTATTTAGGGCGGGTATTTGCAACATGGACCTTACTCGCTGTTGTGGGCGGAGGAATAGGAGCTTATTTATCTGGACTACTACATGATATCTTTAACTTAAAAACAGCCTTTTTTGTAACAGGATTCTGTATGCTACTTCCTCTCTGCATTACTTTACTAAAGAAATTTCATCGCCGCCAACAGCAAAAGAAGATTGGTATGTAACACACCAATCTTCTCTCTCTTATTTTCTTCTACCATACACATGATAAGCATATGTATATGGATTTTTCTCATCTGTCACGCCTTGTATTACAGATATTTCTTCCCACTCATTGTCGTTTATTTCTGGGAAAAATGTGTCACCTTCAAATACCTCTTCAATTTTAGTAATATACAAGCGATCGGCAAAAGGAAGCACTTCTTTAAAAATTTCTGCACCGCCAATTACAAAGAGTTCATCAATCATTTGCTCGTCCATTTTCTTCACGTCATCAATAGAATGAATGACTTCACAGCCTTCCATTTTATAATTTTGATTACGAGTTAAAATAATATTTGTTCTGCCAGGTAATGGTCTGCCAATCGATTCAAACGTTTTTCGTCCCATAATAATCGGATGACCCATCGTTACTTTTTTAAAGTACGCCAAATCTGCTGGAAGATGCCAAGGTAATTGATTGTCTTTACCGATTAGTCGATTTTTATCCATTGCTACAAGTAATGAAATCATATTTATCCCCCTATTTTTATTTACACAGCTACTGGTGCTTTAATTGCTGGATGTGGATCGTATCCTTCTAACACAAGATCACTCATTTCAAAATCAAAGATAGACTTCACATCTGGATTTAGCTTTAACGTTGGGAATGGACGTGGTTCACGTGCCAATTGTGTTTTCACTTGTTCAAAATGATTTGTGTAAATATGAGCATCACCAATTGTATGAACGAATTCTCCTACCTCTAAGCCACACTCATGGGCAATTAAATGTGTTAATAAAGAATAACTCGCTATATTAAACGGAATGCCAAGGAAAATATCACCGCTACGTTGATATAACTGACAAGATAATTTTCCGTCAGCCACATAAAACTGGAATAACGTATGACAAGGCGGCAATGCCATACTTGGTATATCTTCTGGATTCCATGCAGACACAATAAGGCGGCGGGAATCAGGGTTTTTCTTAATCATATTAATTACATCTTGTAATTGATCAAGTGTTTCTCCGGCAGTCGTTTTCCATGCACGCCACTGCTTCCCATACACATCTCCTAAATTACCGTAACTCTTTGCAAACTCATCATCTTCTAACACCTTTGTTTTAAACAATTCCATTTGCTCTTCGTATTGCTTATTAAACTCTTCATCTTGCTGGGAACGAAGCCCAAAATCCGTCATATCTGGACCAGTATATGCATCGCTCTCTACCCAGTTCTTAAACGCCCATTCGTTCCAAATATTATTATTATGCTGCAGCAAATAACGAATGTTTGTATCACCTTTCATAAACCAAAGAAGTTCGCTCGCTACTAAACGAAACGGCACACGTTTTGTCGTAAGTAACGGAAAACCTTGACTTAAATCAAAGCGCATTTGATACCCAAATACAGATACTGTTCCTGTACCAGTGCGATCTTCTTTTCTCGTACCGTTTTCCATAACATGATGGCACATATTTAAATATTCATACTCTGCGTGTTTCATCAAGTAACCTTCTTTCACAATTGCATTATGTAACATTATTTTTTCCTATATGGAGTTTATCATATATGCCTTTGAATTTCACATGGCCTTTTTAGTAAAATACTCTTTCATATAGAATACACGCGCAGAAACTCAGTATTTTAAAATTTTTTCACGTTCAAAATCTGACATATTTTTGTCAATATTACCCATGAAAAGAAAAAGGGATTTCCTATCTGTTTCGAGAAACTATAGTGCGGAAGTAAATAATATATGAGTGGAGGGTTTACAATGCAAAAAACTGAATTGCCTCTTACAAGTAAATTACATACGAAGATACAAAATATGATGAAAGATTTGAACGTCCCAGGAGCGGCAGTGGCCATCGTAAAAAATGGAGAAGTAGTATTCTCAGAGGGCTATGGGTACCGTGATACAAAAAATAAAAAACCAGTTACCCCCAAAACATTATTTGCAATCGGTTCAGCAACAAAAGCTTTTGGTACTTTTTCTTTAAGCTTACTTGCGCAGCAGCAAAAATTTAATTGGGATACAACTGTCCAAACGTATATTCCAACTTTTTCACTTCATGAGCCACTAGCAAGCGCACAAACAACAGCTCGCGACCTAGCATCTCACCGCACCGGTGTCAGTCGCCACGATTTACTATGGTACGCAGCCTCCTTAAGTAGAAAAAATATCGTTGACAACATTCGCCACTTAGAGCTTGATGCACCGTTCCGCACAGCATTTTTATATAACAACTTAATGTATGCCACAATTAGTTCTATTGCAGAAAACATTACAAATGAAACATGGGAACAATATACAACAGAACATATTTTAACCCCACTTCAAATGGAACATACAAACTTCTCAGTTACCACTTCACAAAAATCAAATGACCATGCACTTCCTTACATCGAGAAAGATGGAAACATAACAGAAGTACCTTTTTGCAACATTGATACAATTGGTGCTGCTGGTTGTATGAATTCTAATATAGAAGATATGGCAAAATGGGTGTTACTTCATTTAAATAAAGGAAAAGTTGGCGAACATGAACTACTTGCACAGAATCTGCTTGAGCAAATGTATACACCGCATATCCCAATTCCAGATGAGCCAATGTTTTCTGTGCCAGAAACTCCAGTAAACAGTTACGGTCTTGGTTGGTTTATTACTGCCTATCGCGGCCATAAAGAAATCCATCATGGAGGGAATATTGATGGATTCTCAGCATTTGTCTCCTTTATGCCAGAACAGAATATTGGTATTGTCGTGTTAACGAATCGCGGTAATACCATACTCCCACCTTATCTTGCACTTCAAATTTATGATGAATTACTTGGATTAGAACCAATCAATTGGCACAAACGTGCGATAGAAAATACGGAAAAGATGAAAAAAATGGTGATAGACATGAACAAACCACTACCACAAGTAAAGGAAACTGTTCTTTCTCATCCGTTAAAAGATTATATCGGAACGTTCGAACACCCTGCTTACGGCACAATTGAAGTGAACAAACGAAATGAATCATTATATTTAAAATTCGCGTCATTCGACATTGAAATGAACCATCACCACTACGATATGTTCAACACGAAATGGAATGTTTTCCAAACGGAAATGGACGTATTAATTTCTTATGAAATGAATCCAGCAGGCGAACTGCACGAACTGAAAGTACACCTCCCAGCAACGTTAAGTACAAAACCGCTTCTGTTTACGAAAATAAATAACTAGAATTTTTATTTTTGTAACTTTTCTCAAAAACAAAAAGTTCTTAGTCAACTATCGAATGCTTTAGTTGACTAAGAATTTTTTATTTCATTTAAAAATACACTACTTTTTCATTTCAATCTCAATTCTCTTTGCTAAGTCAGATGATACTTTATTGAAATACTCCATAACTTTCTTTCTAATATCATCAGATATAACTTTCAAATCACTAGCTAAATTTTCGGCAAGATGTTCTTTTTCTATTTGAGTTAACCTCGTATAGAATTCACCAGCCTGCCCAAAATCGTCTTGCTTTGTTATAGAAGTTCTTTCTAGTTTGCCTTCAACATATCTCCCAGCGCCACTTGTAATTTGATTAGCTGGTGTCCAATTTTGCTGTTGATTAACCGGTAATTTACGAAATTCAGCTCCAATTCTTCTTCTTTGAGAATCACTATAAATATTGGCACGGCCCTGCAGTATTTTATCATCAGATAATTCTGCACCGTCTAGTAAATTAGAAACGGAGAAGGCGACTTTTTCTACTTGTTCCATATAATTATCAGGATTTTTATTTAATACCATTTTGCCTACTGGTATTAGGGGATACTCTTTTTCATCCCATATTTTTGTATCGTCTAAAGGATCATAAGAAAGATTTGCTTCATCCTTTGGGTCCATGAGCTGGACATATAAGCCATATTCCACCGATTTACCACCCGCAATCGCATCGTATAAATCTTTACCAGCATAATCAGGATTTTCAGCGGCTAGTTTATTTGCTTCTTCGCGACCAATGTATTGTACACCTTCAAATGGGTACCAATGGTATTTAACGTACTTTCTAATACCTTGAGCATTTCTCCAAACATATGTATTTACACTATGTCCTGGAATGTGGCGAAGACTTTTTATCGTACCAGCATCAGAGTATAGACGTACAATAAAATGAATCGATTCAGGTGCTCTTGCTACAAAGCTCCAAACTCTATTAGGGTCAATTAAATTGTTTTTTGGTGAGGGTAAGAGTGCTTTAATAAATTCCGGAAATCGCACTGCATCACGAACAGAAAAGACAGGAATGTGATTACATAAAAGGTCAAAAACGCCTTCTTCTGTATAAAATTTTGTAGCAAAACCACTTACATTTCTAGATGTATCAGGTGTTCCTTTTGTACCGACAGCTAGCGAAAAGCGAACCATAACAGGAACTTTCTGATTAAGGTTTTGTAAAAAGCTCAGTTTTGTATGTTCGGACATCGAATATATCGTTTGAAAATAACCAAATGCACCAAATCCTTTTGCATGAACAGGTCTTTCTAAAATCTTTTCATGAATAAATTCTTGTAAGGCTTCGTGTAGTACACCATCTTGTTCCAGTACAGGTCCCCTAGAGCCGATTGTCTGGGAATGAAGTCGGGCTGGCTCATTGGAGAGGTCTCGATTCTCATATTGGCTTTCCTCTAATAAAGTTTGCCTCTGTCTATGGGGTTTTTCATTCATTATTATAGCCTCCAAAATTTAATTTCCATCAATCGTTACTAAATATGAGTTTTGAGGCTCGAATATGTATCTTCTTTTTTTTATTTTCAACATTCATTTGAATGACCAGCTCCCTCTAAACCATATAAAATCGTAAAAAACCATTGGCCCAAATCTAATATGTATGAAAAAAAGAGGATGTATGCTCATATATTGAACATAAAATCCCCTTATTAATATAGTTTGTTTAATTATATATAGTGATGTGCTTTTTTAGTTCATAAGCCCTCTATACAACCTCATTTTTGACTACTAATAACCCATTTTTCGGATACAAAGATAGAAAGTTCGATAATTAATTTTTCTTATCTCTCCATATAATTTTTTTCACAGACATAAAAACAATTAATGAAATCGCAACTCCAACTGTAACATCTGAAGCAAAATGAGCTCCCATTACAATGCGACTAATTGGTACTAGTAACATCCACATAAGAATTAAAATCCAAATACCTATTTTTTTGTTCTTTAATGAAGCAAAAGCTTCTGACAATAAACTGAGCCAAATGACTAACGCTGCATTAGCACTATGACCTGAAGGAAATGACATAAAATCATCACTTTTTGTAATTCCTTGAGGTATAAACCATCTTGAAAACCCTTCGAAAGATCCAATAGAAACCATATGACGATAACGTTCTCTACCCCACCCTAGTTTCATTAAATTAAATGTAATTAACACGATGACTACACTTAATAATCCGATTAATGCTACATCTCTTAATCTAGGATTATCATATTTACTCCATGATTTAGAAATCATATGGCAAGCACCAATAAAACAACTCATAAAAATCGGTATTAAAAATTTTGAAATAGGAAAATAATTTACTAGCATAACTGAAGCTATTAAAGCGAACAAAAGAATGACTATGCCGTAACCAATCCCAGAAAGATAATACTCTCTTGAACCTTTATTCATTCTAGTTTTAAATAAATACATACTAGAAAATAAAGCAATAAGCATCGCTGGAATTTCTCCTACACCTTGTAAAAAGAGAGCAATCTTATTAGTTGGTTGATATAGACTATTGGATATCTGTAGGTCTGTAAAGGCAAAGATACATAGTAAAATAGCGAAAACTGGAATAAGTATCACTTTTCTATTTTTCATCATTCACCCTACTTCCCACTATGCTTCAATATAAAATTCCCCATCTCAATTGCTAAATCTTCACTTTGAGGATAGACGCCTACATTATCTCCATAAGCGTGCCCCAAACCACGATAGAGGACTGTCTCAGTTTCAACTCCTTTTTTAGCCAACTTAGCTGCATACGCTAAACATTCTATCATTAAAAAATCATGTTCTCCTACCGTAATAAATGTACTTGGATAATCCGGTGATACATCAACATATGGACTTAAATACTTAGTATTAATTTCTTGCGTACCAAGTATTTCTGACATATTTCCGACCAATGAATGCATTATATTAAGCATTTTTTCTAATCCTTTTTTATACTTAGGAGCAATTTCATACTTATCTATACTCCAAGAATAAAATTCATCTTCATAGTTACACATATTAATTGTAGGATATAGAAGCAACTGCCCCTTAACGTACTTCCCGCCATCTTCCATATCCCTGGTTGTACAATACTGCGTTAAGTTCCCTCCTGCACTATCACCGGCCACAAAGATATTATTTTTGTCACCACCTAATGTGTCAGCATTCTCATAAATCCACTTTAAAGTAGTGTAACAATCTGTGTGCCCAATTGGAAAAGGATTTTCTGGAGCTAATCGATAATCTACAGAAATGGCTAATATATCTGTTTTTTCTACTATCAATTTTACAAGTTCTTCTACCACGTCAGGTGATCCCGCCATGAATCCTCCACCATGAATAAAGTATAGAATTGGCGCATTCTCTCGTTTAGAAATGCTATTATAAATTCTTATCGGAATACCATATCCATCTTCTGCTTCAACTGTTTTATGCGTAATATTAATGTCTTTAGTGACAATTGGAACACTTTTAATACCATTAAATTGTTTTCTCATATTCTTTACTGACTTTTCAGAAGCATCCATTTTCATCATATTTTTAGGCATAAACCTCATTACATTCATTTGAACCTTGGTGTCTTTATAAAGACGTGGATCCATCGCTCCTTTTTCATCGCAATCCGGTATGTTTTTTACTAAGACTTCTGCCCCTTGTACAATGATAGTTTCTTGTTTTTCTTGAATTTTTTCTAAAAGATCTAAGTCATATTTTCTAGTCATCTAGTATTCATCCTCTCTTAATTTAAGCGCTTTCATTTCATCGAATAATCGCATAGGTCCGATTGCATCTTACTTCATTTACTATTACTAAATAAAAATACGTTCCATGTACAAAATGTAACATGAAACGTATTTTTATTGTTGTTCCTATTTGATTCAATTATTGTCGTTTTTTGATATGATATTTTTTCTATACTGTAATGGCGTATATCCATATTTTTCTTTAAACTGTGAAATAAATGATTTTACATTTGGAAATCCGTGTTTTATTGCTATATCTTGTATAGAATTTGTGCTACTGATAATATCTTCATAAGCTTTATAGAGCCTGTATCTCGTTAAAAAAGAGGTGAAATTTGATCCAAAGGATTTTTTGAACATACGGGAAAAGTGTTCTTCACTTACAAAAAAATGTTTAGCTACATCTTTCAATTTAAGTTCTTCATCGTAATGTTCATAAATATACGTAATCATCTCCTTCTGTCTATTCCCCAGTTGAAAATCATTTTCTACATTCTCCCCATCTTTACAGTATCGTAATAAAATATAAACGATTTCATAAATCAAACTATTAATTTTTATATAACTTAAATCATCAGAATTTGTTACTAATTCCTTTAACTCAAAAAATATTTTTTGAAGGTTTGTTTTCTGAACAACTGAGTCTTTTATATTAAATCTGTATTTATCAAAATCTTCATTTACCTCTTTAAGAAATTCATAGGAAATAATTAACATCATTACTGCACAACTTGTATTTTCAGCTTTTTCAAATTCATGAACATCTCCACTGTTTACAAAAATGAATTCACCAGCTGATACTTTCTTTTTTTGCCCATTCACATACAAAAAAATTTCTCCATATACTACTAGGCTAATTTCAATACTTCTATGCCAGTGAGGAGGAATATAATCGTGAAAATCAGTTGAAAACATTGTATCCTCTATATATTCAACCATTCCTGGAATTCGATCACGTAATTTTATTTCTTCATATTCTCCTTGCCTGATTTTCAATAGTTAACCTTCCTTTTCATTATAAATATTCACCCTATTTCAAAATCTCTCCAATAATGCCCTCCATTTGATGAACTCCTAAATCGGTATTTGTCATAATAACCACACCTGTTTCTAAATATGGATAAGCAACGATCATACATTGAAATCCAACTCCCCAACCAAGTGAAGAAAATTCAATTTCTTGTCCTATACCATCTAGAAAAACGCCTAGCCCCGCCCATTCTTTACAACCTTGTGAGCTAATAAGTTCCTTTGCCTTACTTTCAGAAAGACCAATTTTACTTTTACCTTTTAACGAGTTCACGACTTCAATTACTAAAATTGCTAAATCTGTTGGCGTTGTCCAAAGTCCGGCAGCTGCTGGATATGGATAGATCGGATATTCACTAGAAACGACTTCACCTTTTTTATTGTGCCCACAAGAAAATTGTCTATTGTTTCCTGTTAATGTTGTTTGTTTGTATGTACTGTTTTTCATATGTAACGGCTCAAATATCTGTTCATCCATTAATTCCACGAAAGATTTATCACAAACATCTTCTATTACTTGCTGTATGATACAAAAGCCTGCATCGGAATATTGAAAGTCACTTTCCGGTTCATATTGTACTTCAATTCGCTCTTTACAATATGGTGTTTTTCCTTCTAATAATTTAACCATTGCAGGTTCGCCTAGAGTGGAATTATATTCGCAAAAACTCCCTTCAGGATCGATTATTCCAGATTGATGGCTAAGTAATGTTCGTAACGTAACTTTATTATTTTGCGTATATTCATTTTCAGGAACCTTCCAAGATGTAAGTCTATTATTTATATCCTCATCTAAATGAAAGATACCTTGGTCGGTTAATTTTAATACTAACATCGCTGTTAAGAACTTACTAATCGAACAAGCATTAAAAATAGAATGATTGTTTACCCTTCTATTCGTTCCCGCTTTCATGACACCAAATTCTTTTGTCATATGTATCGCACCATTTTCAATGAAAGCAATACTTAAACCAGATACATTATAGTGCTCCATACGTTCTGAAATATTTATATCCCTTAATTCCATATCGAATCCACCCCCATATTATCCTATGTAAATTTTAACAAAAGAATATATGTTCGTAAATTATTTTTATCCCGCTATTCGTGGGCAGTAATACTCCCACCTCAAAATTCAGCGAAAACAAAGAAGATAGGAACGCTACCTATCTCCAAAGTATCTTTTAGGAAGCGATATTTTTTTAGTACGTTTAAAATTTTGTATGTGGTAGGTGAAAAATGGCAGAATATTAACGAAGTAGCTGGCCCTTATGTGAAAGATTTTGCTATAGCTGCTGTGTGTCTTGCTGTTTTCTATTTTATTGTAAAGAAATTAACGAAAAAACGTGGTTAGTAATTTCATATTAATGATGGGAACATCTTAATTATGTAGTGGAAAAATAAAATCAATTCATTAATGATGTTAAAATCGGAATCATTTCGTGATCAAAACTATTTTTTCTGTATGTCTCGTGTCACAGTATATTCATACACAAAAGACCCATCCGCTAATTTATGGATATTAGTAGATGGCCTTTTGATCGTTTTTATTTGTATTTAAAATTCATTGAAAAATCACTAGATAAACATGATAATCTCTTCTAATTATGGTTTGTTTACATTTACATCTCCATATTCGGCGCATACACAACTTCTACTATGTAACCGTTTGGATCATAAAAATCTACCGTATAATATCCTTCTGAATACTCTTTCACTTCTATCGGTCCCCGAATGATTGTAGCTTGCACATTATGCAAAAAACTTGCTACTTCATCAACTACAGAGCGATTCATTGCCTGGTAACAAATATGTCTTGGCCCTAATGTTCGTACAAGCTCTACACGAATCTCCTTAAAATATATCTCTGTTTCCCCTGTACTAAAGGCTGTTTCATTTAGTTGTTTCCAGCCAATAATCGAAAATAATTGCCGATAAAATTCAATCGATTCCGCTAAGTTTGCTACCCAAAACTCAATGTGATGAATACCTGGTTCAAACGTTTTCTCTGGCATACTCCCCATTTCCCTTTCCTATCAATTTTCTATTTCGAATGTACAACACTTACAATTTCTTCTGGCTCATTGACAATGTAATTCGGAGATTCAACCTGAACTGTTTCTATCACATCATATCCCCAGCTTACCCAAATCACTTCTACACCAATTTTTTTACAAGATACGATGTCTCGAAGCTCATCTCCTACGTAAATTACATCTGAACTTTTCAGTTTCTTTGCTTTTAAAAATTTCTTTATCATCTTGTCTTTTCCGAAAATATTGTTAGAACAAAAAACATCTTGGATAAAATCAATTTCATTCTGACGTAAAAATTCGCGAATATGCTCCTCTGCGTTTGAGGATACAATGACAATTTCATATCCACTTTCTTTCAACGTCTGTAACACATCTATGATTCCATCGAACAAAGTAAGATTTTGAATCGATGGTTGATATAATTTATAAAATTCTAATGCTATCATAGGGATTTTATACAGGGGCACATGAAGCAATTTACACCTCTCTGGAATTGATAACTTCCTCAATGCTTCAACATCCTCTTCTCTTACCTGTTTAAAACGGTGTTTCTCCGCTATTTCATTGAAAATAGGGATAAAAATATCTTTAGAATCCACTAACGTACCATCAAAATCAAACATAATATATTTACTCATTACAAAGGCTCCTTGTTATCATTTATATTTTTTATACTTAAGAATTCTCTTCCAAACTGATATATCCTTTTATTCACAAAAAAAGAACAAGGTATATCTCCTTGTTCTCCTTTTTCTATGACAGCCATTTTGGCGGTGTATTCGTATTCCAATAAATATCACCAAGCTCGTGGTGTCCTGTAAAATCGTCATCATAACAATGGTAATGAAAATTAAAATAGTAACCATCTTGCGGTGGATGATCTCTTCTTACGTGAAAACGAAGTAAGTCATTCCCAGTTTTTGTATTATACACATGAAAAATCTTTTCATTTTTCCCACCGGCCGGTTTTTGCGAAATTGCTAAAGACTGCAGTGAATCTTCCGGTGTGTTATTCGCAAGGTTTGCAATTGCTTCTTCTATTTTCGGCAATATAACATCTTTAAACTCATCTTCAATTACTGGGCCAATTTTCGATCCGAATTTCTCCATCGATTGTCTCTCAGCCTCTTGCATCGCATAGAAAAGAAATGATTCTGAACTTATATCGCTTGATTTTTCATCCAGTATAAACGACGGTTGCTCTAAATTTTGTTGTTTTGTAGGCTTGTCCGCTTTGGCAGTATCAAGCAGTACAGAAGGAGGTGTTACTAATCCAAATGTAAATACAGTAATTAACGCGACGAGTGTCTTTTTCATCCAATTTGGCATGTTGTATCCCTCCCTTTCTTTTTATATTTTTATAACGATTTCTTCTATTATACAAAATGATGCCAATTTTTGCACTTTACAAATTTATTTACGTTAACATCATTTGAATATGAAATAGTAAGATTTCATATAATAAATAATATACCTTGATCTGACTAGGGGGACTTGACCTTCTCTTTTCAGCCGTTAGCATTTGCGTTCTAATCTTTGTTATGTATGTGTCGATTACGGATTAACAAAAAAGATCTATCTAGCTCTTTTTTTATTAGGAATAAATAAAATCCACACTGTTAGTCCAATGGTGACTCCTGCGCACATCACAGCAGGGATCATATAAAATTGAGCTAATGTCGTAATGCCGTAAACACATAAAGCTGGCAAAATGAGATATGCCTTTGCTTTCTGCGACAGCCATAGTTTCTTTCCTTCTGAACAATATAGTTGTAAATATAGTTTGCCAGAAAAAACTTTCCATATGTCTCTCGAGTAACGAAATATTGCAAACAATGCAAACGAAACAACAATTGCAGCAAGCCACCACGGAGCAACCCAAATTGTACTTGTACTAATAAGAAGGATACGAATATAAAAACCACCTGCATCACCCGAACGAAAATATTCCTTTAAAAAAGCTTCAATGATTCTTGCATCATTACTTTTTCCTAACAATATTCGTTTAGAACGCAGAAATAACCACGGCTTCGCTGCATTTGTAGGTTTTTGTACTTGACCCCCAAGTGTCATAATTTGTGCTGTCCATCTCATTCCCTCTGCTTGTTCTTTTTCAATTTCTTTAAAGAAGAAGCGATGGTACTCCATTTTTGCTTTTAATAAGAAAAAACTTATGATAAATAGAAGGAGAAAGAACAAAATCGTGTAAAAAGACTGCTGTAATATGTATCTGCATGCCATTCCTACATATACAACGCTTATAAAAAAGAGAATATTTTTAATAATGATCACTTGCCACTGTTTATGAAATCGAACATCAATATATCGTTGCAGCAAGGAGAGCATGAAACGGAAGCAAGTCAAAAAGACAAAACAGAAAACAGCTTGTAAGCCTGTTCCATGCAGACTTTTCAAAAAGATTGGTAGGAATAGTAATGTTACTAGTGCACTTGTGAAACAAATACGACAAAATGAATATACCATTCCATATTTCATCATTTGTTTCATCCAATCTGGAAATTGAATTAAAAACAAACTGTCCGCTTGTTCCAAAAATGAACGTACACTTCTTGAAAACGTTGTACTGTAAAAGATAAAAAGTCCGATAGATAAATAGAACACATCTTCATTTTCTGGTCCGTTTTTCCAAAGTGAAGTGTAGTATATCCAGCTAAATACAAGTGCTGGAACAACTGCATATAATGCGATTGTCCAATCAACAACAGAACGTACCGCTTTCCATTTTCGTTTTAATTCATGAAATAGTCTCTTATAAAATAATTTTCTAATCATGTTGCTCCCGCCTTACAATCACATCAAAACAATCTAACAATGTGCCTTCTGGCATGTCAGCAAGTGTTTGAATACTACGTAAATCTCCATTTGCAAATAACGTTCCTTCTGAAATTAATAAGAACCGCTCACATATTCTTTCTGCCGTATCTAACACATGTGTGCACAGTAAAATGCCAGCTCCGCGCTCCTTTTCTTTATACAAAAAGTTGAGAAAATCGCGAGTTGCTGTCGGGTCTAATCCAATAAATGGTTCGTCAATAATATAAAAGTCTGGCTTTGTTAAAAAAGCTAAAATGAGCATTGATTTTTGTTTCATTCCTTTTGAAAACTTCGATAAATATTCATGCTTATGCTTGTCCATCCGAAATGTATGTAACAACTCTTCAGCTTGTATTTCCCAGCTCCCTGATTTAACATCCTTAGCAGCCATTAATAGTTCAATATGTTCCCATAACGTTAAGTAATCATAATACGTCGGATGTTCTGGTACATAGGCATACGGATTCTTTTTTTCTCCAAATGAGACTTTCCCGTCCATATGCGCCAATAAGCCAAGAATCGCTTTTATCGTTGTACTTTTTCCTGCTCCGTTTGCACCAATTAAAGCAACTAGTTCACCTTGTTCAATTGAAAAGGCGATATTATGTATCGTTTGCTCTCTATATTCGTATCCAGCTGATTTTATATGAACTTGTAGCACGTGTATCCCTCTCTTTACAAAAAATACAATATATTCCTATGAAAATAATAACATATTTTTATAGGAAAAATATAAACCATAGCAAAGATACCATTCATATGCAGGAAAATAATCTCAATAGTAGAATACTTTATATTCTGAGCTCAAACTATTTTTTGTTACTCCATGTACACCGTTTTATAAAATATTTCTAACAAACGACGAGAAAGGATATTTACTATGACAAATAAACGGAACATCGAAGCTATTTTTATCGACCGTGACGGTACAATTGGCGGTGATACAACCATTCATTATCCCGGAGAATTTCAGTTATTCCCATTTTCGGAGATGGCTCTAAATCAACTAAAAGCACAAAACATACAACTTTTTTCCTTTACAAACCAACCTGGCATTGCTGATGAAAAAGCAACAACCGAAGACTTTATTCAAGAATTAGAAGCTTTCGGTTTTGATGATATTTATCTTTGTCCGCACCGGCATAGTGATGGCTGCAGTTGTCGTAAGCCTGAAACAGGAATGCTTCTTCAAGCAGCGAAAAATCATCATCTTGATTTAACGAAATGCGTTGTAATCGGTGATCGGTGGAGCGATATTGTTGCAGGTATAAAAGTCGGTGCCACAACAATTTTAGTTCAAACAGGTGCCGGGTACGATGCACTGCATACGTACCGTCATAAGTGGTCGGACATGAATGCTGATTATATTGCCACAAATTTAGAAGACGCTGTTTCATGGCTCTTTTCACATTCTATATAAAAATAAAACAGCAATACCGGATAAACGGCATTGCTGTTTTAGTCATTCCACTCGCTTTGCATACCTCACTGCAAAAATACGAAAACTATCTCTTTATAAAAAGCTTATCCTTACATATTCATATGTTATGAAAACGAATCACAATATGCTTGTATATATATCACTAGTCATATATGGATTTTTAGTAACTACCCAGCCATACATTTTATTTAGAAGTTTGGTAAGGAGTATGATGTAAGTAGAAATATACTGACCTATAAAAAGTTATTTTCATTTTTCAGCATATAGATTGCTGCCACGAAGGTAAAAATGGACCTACACCTTGCTGTCTTTCTATGTTTTTAAACTTTGCGCGTGGCAGGAAAAGGCCCTGACCGCTACTATACATAGCCAGTCCCTCTCGACCATTTAGAAAAATGCTTTTCCGCCTTTTTTTCATAGAGTGACTGAGTTGTTACGATTTTTATAAAGTTAATTCATAATGGAAATAGCGATCATCTCTTATATAACCGTTGCCTACATATAAATGCTGCGCCGCGGCATTATCTACTTCCGTTTGGAGCTTCAATCCTTTTGCCCCTGTCTCCACTGCAAATTGCTTAGCCTTTGCTAACAATTGTTTCCCTACTCCCGTTCCTCTTGCCTCACTTCGTACAAATAAATCATTTAATATCCACAGCTCTTTCATTGAAACAGAAGAAAAAGAAGGATACAGCTGCGTAAACCCAAAGTACTTCCCATCTTCTACTGCTACAAAGATAACGGATTCTTTTCGCTCCATACGTTCACGTAAAAATTGTTCTGCTCCTTCAATATTAGAATCTTGTCTATAAAACATGCGGTACTCATTAAATAATGATGCTACTCCTTGTAAGTCTTCCATAGTTGCTTGATATATTTTCACTTCTCTTCGCTTCCTTTCCAGTAATTCTTCATTAAATCCGTTGCCCAATCTGGCTGCTTAATTTCTTCTTTTGGCAAAAACTCTTTCATAACTGGTTTCATATCTAAAATAGGGGTACCATCAATCGCATCTAATCCTTGCACAACTAAGCGCTTTCCTTCTCTTCGTACTACTTTTACAATCGTAGCACCTAATCGATTCGGACGATTTTTCCCCCGCTGTGCAAAAATACCTACTTTCGGATACTCTTCATTATTTCGAGGATGTCTTGCTGTATACTGAATGTTCTCTTCTCTCACTCTATTAAAATAAAAAATCACTTCAATATGTGAAAATTGTTCAACCCCTTGCAAACTCTCTTCTGTATACAAATCTGTCAACTCAATAACAGATTCAATTTCTCCCCACAAATCATCTTCTACATTGATTCGTTCATTATGTACAAAAGCGATCGGTTGTAACGAAAACATCGTATCCCCCCTTTTTGTAACCACTTACATTATAATATATTTTCTGAATACTTTCCATGAATAATATTATAAATCAAAAAGAAGAGAGGATGTAGTGCTCTCTTCTTTTTGAAGGTTATATAAGACCTGTTAAGCTATACATGCCAATTACAACAAATACAGCTACCGTTTTAATAATTGTAATTGCAAAGATATCCCGATATGATTGTTTATGAGTTAATCCAGTTACTGCAAGTAATGTAATAACTGCTCCGTTATGCGGCAATGTATCCATTCCACCTGATGCCATTGCTATAATGCGATGCATCACTTCTAACGGGATTTGGAATTGTTCTGCAGCTGCAATATACTTATCAGACATTGCGCTCAATGCGATCCCCATCCCCCCAGAAGCCGATCCTGTTATACCTGCAAGTACATTTGTTGTAATGGCTCCGTTAATAAGTGGATTTGTAAAAGTAGTTGAAATACCATCACGAATTACACCAAATCCTGGGAGAGAGGCAATTACACCACCAAATCCATATTCTGCACCTGTATTCATAGCTGCTAGTAGCGCGCCGCCAATACTAGCATTTAATCCTGTTTGAAAGTCTACAAATACACGTTTCCAATTTAATAGAAGTGTCGCAATAATCCCTGTGATAAGTGCTAATTCTACTGACCATACCCCAAGCACCCCAGATAATTCTACTTTCCCAAAACTTTTCAAACCAATTGACGCAAAATCAAAGCCACTTGGATACCATTTTGGAATAGTAATTGTAAAAATTTTATTCATGACACCAACTAAAATAAGCGGTACGAAGGCAAGCACTTGTCGAAATGGGGTAATTTCAGTCGGTGGGAGTGCTTGTTTTACACCTTGTTCTGCTTCGATGGATGCTGCCATTTCCGTATGTCCATCCCCAAATCCAAAATACCCTTCACCTTGCGCTTCTGCTCTCTGACGTCGACTTTCTAGATACACCATACCGACAATAAAAATAAAAATAGCTCCTGTAATTCCTAATAACGGGCCAGCATAAATGTCTGTCTTGAAAAATGTTGTCGGAATAACATTTTGAATTTGCGGTGTTCCTGGAAGCGCGTCCATTGTAAACGTAAGCACACCAAGTGCAATTGTACCTGGAATGAGTCGTTTCGGTATATTTGCTTCACGAAACAAATTAGCTGCAAATGGAAAAATAGCAAATGCCACTACAAATACACTAACACCACTATATGTTAAAATTGCCCCCATTAATACAATCGCCAGAATCGTTCGTTTCACCCCAACAATTTGGATAATCGTTTTTGCGATAGACTCTGCGATTCCTGACATCTCAACTACTTTTCCGAAAATCGCTCCTAACAAAAACACTGGGAAATATAATTTAATGAAACCAACCATTTTCTCCATAAAAATGTTTGAGAAAAAAGGTAAAACATAAGTCGGCTCTGTTAACAAAACAGCAAACAGTGCACAAATAGGTGCGAATAAAATAACAGAAAATCCGCGATATGCCACAAACATAAGCATACTAAGTGCCAGTAAAATAATGACTAATTCCATGATTTTCTCCTTTCTAATTTCCGAGGAAATATTTATAGAATTTTCAGTTTATTTAGTAAAATTCCACTTTATAAATGAAATTCCTCTTTCAAGCATCGAATATAGTCATTTTCCATAACACCTATATAAAAAAGATAAGGAAATGACCTTATCTTTTCAATCTGTTACTTGTTTACCGCATAATGAAAATTCTTTAAACCTTCTACATCTTTACTAATATGAGTAGCTCCTGCTGCCACTAATTCTCCTTTACTACCGTACCCATATAAGACTCCGATAGAATCAATACCAACTTGACACGCGCCAATTATATCATGCTCTCGATCGCCTACCATAACTACATGCTCTTTCTCTAAATCATCATATGTATGTAAAATATGCTGAATTATTTCTGCCTTTGCAATGCGTGTTCCATCTAAATTACTACCGACAATCTCTTCAAAATAATGCGCCATCTGAAAGTGTTCCAAAATTTGTTTTGCAAATATAGTTGGCTTAGACGTTGCCACAAACAATCGCTTCCCCGCATCCTTTAAATCTTGTAAAATACTAGGAATATGCTCATATACATGATTTTCAAACATTCCCTTCGTTTTAAAATATTCACGGTAATGCGTGACTGCATCTGTTACTTGTTCTTCATTCATTCCATATATATTCGCAAATGAATGTTGAATCGGCGGACCGATAAAAGTAAGTAATTTGTTATGATCCTGCTCATCTATCCCCATTTTTCGCAAGGCATATATGACTGAATTGACAATTCCTTCTTTGGGATCTGTTAATGTGCCATCTAAATCGAATAAAAAAGTTGTATACATATATTTCCCTCCACTCACTTTACTTTATATGTTACGCTCCAAAAACATTTATTCATATGAATCTCTAAATCTACTGCAAATGGTTCAAAAATAGCTGTAAGCTCTTCTTTCGAATAATAATTTTTTATAATTTCATACTGCTGGCCATCTGCTAATGGGCGAATTTTATATGTATTTTCATCATTTGGCTTAGAAATAAGTGTTCCACCAATTCCTTCGTTATACATATTATCGACCATACACACAATCGAACCTCGTTCTAAAACCTCATGAAACTGTTCTAAAAAGGGAAAAATATTTTCTTTCGGGATATGAGAAAACCAAAAATTTGCGTATGCTCCATTAAATGTTTTTGCTAACTGATTTAGTTTATATGCATTTCCTTGTACAAAAGAAACTTTCGATGGCAAAAGCTGCTTTTCTTTCGCTAAAGTTAGTACTTCTTCTGCGTAATCAATCGCAGTAATGTGCTGAGCTGTTTTAGCAACATATTGCGTCCAGTATCCTGTACCACAAGCAACCTCGAGTACATCCCTCCCTACAAACTTTTCTTTCAAAACATCTTTTATTTCCATTAATTCTGTTTGCCTAATAGGGTCATCTCGAAAATATACTTCTTCATAGCTCTTTGCACGGTTACTGTAATATGTTTTCATCCCTATCCCCCCTTATCATCTTAACCACAACTCTCACCATTTTACAAAACAATCATTTTAATGTAAATATTCAGTCAATAACTTTCGAGCAAACTTTTTTTAATAAAAATCAATATATACAAAATCCTTTTCATCCTGTATGATTAGATTTATTTTCCAAATTTTAATAGATGGTGAATACATATGACGACAAAATTAATTTTCATAGTAGTTTTTACAATTATCATTCATGCAGTAGAAACAAGTTCTTATAGCATCCGACTTGCAGGTATTCGGTTAAAAAAGATTGCTGTTTCGTTATCTGTAGTTGGAATTGTGTTACTTGTTGCGAGAACATCTAACTTGCTACAAGCTTTTTTAGTTAGCGGTATTGTCGATCAAGCAAAACTAGACGATTCTATCGATTTAAAAGGTACGATTCATATTATTTTATTCGCTGCCTCAATCGGTACATTACTTGCTATCTTTTTGTATCCAACTCTTACAAAACTATTTGGCTATGTGATTCAAAACTTTGAAACAGACGGTTCTTTTATACGTATGATGAAAACAAATAACATTCAAAAACTAAAATACACAAAAAAATATGTCCGTTTTCCAAAGTTGCAAATGATTCATCGGATGAGAGTTGGCGGCATCCCAAAACGAATTATGCTCATTAATATGTTTGCTACCGCTATTTATACGGCAGGTGTTCTTTCTGCTTTATACGCATCTTTTTTAAATCCTCCTTATGCAACGAAAGCAATTACAGCTTCCGGTCTCATTAACGGATTTGCAACAATCTTATTAACGGTACTATTAGACCCACGAATTGCTCTATTAACGGAACGGGCTCTCCAAAAAGAAAACGGTGCAGAAGCAATGGGGAAAATGTATGGGTGGCTTATGATTTCTAGATTTTTAGGAACATTACTAGCTCAGCTTCTTTTTGTACCAGGAGCTCATTGGATATTATGGATTATTTCGATTACGAATTGAAAATTGCACAGTGAAAAAGGGTCTTCTTAACTATGAACTGTACCCCGAATCGTGGACACTAAAAAAAGTCCATGATTCGAGGTACAGTTCACCATTCATCCTGAAGCACTTTTGCATTCTGATCAGGGTATCCATTACACGAGCCTAGAATTTCAGCGCCGTGTAAAAGAAATGGGGATTAGACAGTCTATATCACGTAGAGGAAACTGTCTAGATAATGCCCCAATGGAATCCTTTTTTGGTCATATGAAAGATGAATTAGATTATAAGTGTTGTCAAACGTTCCAATCTCTTCAACTTGTAATCGAGGAGTATATGCAAGATTATAATTATGATCGTTATCAATGGATACTCAAAAAAATGGTTCCGGTACAATACCGGAACCATCTTTTAAGTGCTTAATTTTAAAGGTCTTTTTATTAAACTGTCCATTTTATAGGGTACAGTTCACTCTCTCCACTCCTTCATTTGCAAGGGCATTAATAGTCGTAGGAATACCAATAATCAGGAAGATTATAATCATATTCTTTTGGGTTTTTCAAACCACCATAATCCAGTTCAAGAGAACAACTATAACACTTAATATACCAAGAGTAAGTAGATGATTCATAGTTTCCATCTTCATCTATGTCTTCCCATGTATCTTCATAGGTAACCAATGAAGATACTCCACAAACCGGACAATTATTAATACAGTGATCCTTTGCAAATTGATCCCATGGATATAGATCCTCCACTTCAGATTCTGCAATTTTTTTGGCTCTCTTTGTAATCCTTTTAGCAAAAGAACGGTGTGAAGATAATGGGTTTTCATAAGCTGATCGACCAAGCTCTTTTAAAAAAGCAGCTTTTCCAAAATCAAAATTTCCTTTTGAACATTCTTTTGCAATTTCAATGATAGGATCAATTTCAGTACACAAAGATTTGTATTTCCATTTACCCATATTCTTTTCATAGTCTGGTAGATTAGTAATTTGAATTATTATGGGTAGTAAGTACTTCCCAATAAAAACATCCAGCTCCTTATAATGTAAAATAAAGGTTCCTTGGTGCCAAATGCTATTTCTTAGTCTATTAAGCTGACTAAGGGTATCTATATTCTTTTTCTCAGTAAGGAATTTGTATTTCGAATCAATCTTTTTATCTTCAAAAAGTTTACATAACTTATTCAATGCATCATAAAAAGTAATATTATTATTCCTTAAAATTTCTTTATAAACAAGTTCCATGAAATGTTGAAAATGTACTATAGCTTCGGCATACTGACTAACATATTCTGTACTATATATCCACTCAGATTCATCTTGTGATTCTAGTGAATTAAACCTAATAAAATTATCTTTAATACTTCTATAAGTTGAAAAATAAGCCTTTAATGCTGTTCTAAGTGAAATAAAAGCAAAACTAGAAAGATTTCTCTCAAGTTTTTCAATATTAAAACCATTAGAGCATACCTTTTTAACATCCTTCATTTCCAGCCCCCTCTTTTTTTACAACTTTTTCTTATGCTCTAATACATCTAAAACGTGTATATCTCTATCTGAACAGTCTCTACAAATATAGTAGGTTACATAGAAAAATGAATCACCTTCCTTTTCATCATGTGTAACGTCTACCTCTTCTAACATCGTATTTTCTGTACATTTACAGTTTATACAGAAATCGTCGATTTGGAAGAAGGTATCGTCTTTTCTTATGAACCTAGTGTCTTTACCTAAATCCTTCTCTAAATCGTTGATTGTGTAAGTAAACCATGATTGAATTGTTTCTTTTATTGATTTTAGTCTGTAACCCACTTCTAGAGGAAGCCAAAAGAAAGTTAAGACAAGTAATACCCCTACTGGGTTTTCTTCTTTTGAAATTGGTAAAAATAACTGTTTTCTCGTTAAGTAGGCGTATATTGCACCTACCAAACAATACAGACCAATATAGGTTAATATCATTGTCTACCCCCTAAAGATGATGGGAGATATGTATATAGATAAATGATAATAAGTGGAAAACCGATTAAGCAAAATAAAATGAATCCGATTATGGATAGTAGTTTTGCCCCTCTACTCATTTTTGATAGCATGATTCTACCAGTTACACTTATAAAGATTAATGCATATATGGTAATGAGTGTACTATGTTCCATGTTTGACTACCCCTTGTAAATTATAATATCAGCCAATCATATCAGTTAGTTTTATCCAAAATTAAATTATCCCCCTACCACCTGTCGTAATGTATCATTGACCTTGCCAATTTCCTATTCCGCCATCTGGTCGATTCCAACGGGATTCTTCGCGCAGAATCTTTGCTTTCTCGGCTTCGGTCAATTTGTATGTATTCATTATTTGATATCCACCTTTCTCTATCCCTATTTTATTTCCTTTATATGTATATGGCAATAAAAACTCCAACCCACCCACACTCTCAAGCATGAATAAGTTGGAGTTTTTGCAAAATCACACCTTTTATTTACAACAATATTTAAATCGATACTGAGTTAAAGACTTTAGCCTTTTTCCAACTATCATTTTCAAACACAGAATCCTTCACCATGTTGTGGCTAGTAGGAAGTAATAATGCTCCAATACCAGTTGGCCCATTTACATATTCAATACCATCTGCAGTTGGTAACTCTTTTTCAGTCAGTACTGTTTTTAACGGTTCAGAATACAGATAATGCTCTTGCTCTTTTAGATAGTAATAACCCTTTTGGATTGTTGGGTGCCAATTCTTGCTCGGATCTTTTCCGTTAAGAGTTCCTATTAAGAACTGTTTACCATTAATCTCTTGAACTTTTGTTTCTACCCACAAGTCATTGTCCTCGATAATGATACGCCTTTTGTATGTATGGTTCCACTAAAAGATTAAATGCTTCTGCATCCCCTGTTTGTGAGCGCTCTAAATATTTTTTATCCATTTCACTCCCTCCTTTCTTCACTTATTTATTACCATGTTACATAGAAAAAGTTCGTTTTTATTTTCGAAATAAACAATTTTTTATAAACACATTTTGAATCAGAAAGGAAAAATAAGAAAAACCTTGAACAATCACTCTAATTTACCATCTTGAAATAATCAGAAAACGAAGACAATCAATTGAGGTGTTAAAAATTCACAGCAATCTTCTCATAACAAATCCCCGGTACACAAACCGGGGATTATTTCACTTTATATTACGGTACTAACCGCGTACAGTCTCTCGGAAATGCACTTGCTTCACGAACGTTTGATAAGTTTAAAAATTTATATACAAGTCGTTCTAACCCAATCGCGAACCCACCATGCGGCGGACAGCCATATCGGAATGTATCGATATACGATTGAAAGTTTACTACATGTAATCCCTTTTCTTCAAAGGAGCGAACTAACATATCATAATTGTGAATACGCTGCGCACCTGATGTAATTTCTAATCCTTTATACAACAAATCAAAAGAATCAGTGACGGAAGGATTCTCGTAATTTGGCATTGTATACATCGGACGTGTTTCTTTCGGATAATGAGTGATAAAGACAAAGTCGCTATTGTATGTTTCTTTTATATACTTCCCAAGCAACTTTTCTCCTTCTGAATCTAGATCTCCTTTTGGGGACTCTTTTCGATACTCTTTTTGTAAAATCGCTTGCGCTTCTGTCACCGTTAATTTGGGGATATCTGTAATAACCGGAATTTCAATTTGAAGCAACTGTAACTCCTTTACGCAATTTTGTTTTATTTTTTCAAACATATACCGAAGTACATCCGTTTCAAGCTGCATTACTTCATAAAAATCTTCAATAAATGCAAGTTCGACGTCTAAGGAAATGTATTCGTTTAAATGACGAGATGAATTGTGATGTTCAGCGCGGTATACAGGTGCCACTTCAAAAACACGTTCTAATCCACCCGCAACCATCATTTGCTTATAAAACTGCGGTGATTGTGCTAAATATGCTTCTTTTTCAAAATATTGAAACTGAAATACGTTTGCTCCGCCTTCCGCTCCTTGCGAAACAATTTTCGGTGTGAAAATTCTTGTAAAATCATGTTGTAGTAAATATTCGCTAAAGGCATGTGCAAACATTGATTTAATTTTAAAAATCGCTTGCACTTGTTCGTGCCGAAGTGATAACGTTCGCGAATGTAACATTTGATCTAAACCGACCTGCAGCTTCTTTTTATTCACTTCAAACGGGATTGGCTCCGCACCATTTATGAGCTTTACATCTTCAACTAATAACTCTACTCCAAGTTTCGTTTTATCTGTCTCAATTACTTTTCCTGTCACTTGCACAACACTTTCTACTTCTACTTTATATCCTGCCCATTCTTGTTCAAGTACGCATTGCATGACGCCTGTTCGATCACGAAGTAATAAAAAGCTAATATTCCCTAGATGCCGAATTTTCTTTACCCATCCTTGTAATACAACTGTTTCATGCGGTGTACATTCGCTAATAAGCGACCGCTTCATCTGTTGACTCATACTTTCCGCCTCCTATAATGAATTGTATGATTATAAATTTATTATTATCGTTATCATCATCATCCACGGCCGCTCACCTCCTTTCAAAGAATACAAAAATCCGCCCCTATAAAAGGGACGGATTTCACCGCGGTACCACCCAAATTGTCACATTGACCACTTTTCTCCTGATAACGGTAGGTTCCGTTTACTTTTACTAGTTGTTCACGTTCAAAATAACACTCACAGGTGTCTTTCCATCACGCTGCACCGCAATCTTCTCAGCTACCGATTGCTCTCTGTAGATCAGTTCACGATGTACTTTTCCTGCTCATCGTTTTTTATATTTACGGAATATTCTATCCTTTCGAACGACGAAATGCAAGTAGTTTTTTTCTTATTTTTTAAAATCATTCGAAAAGTTTTTTCTCTAACTTCTTTAATTCATCAAGTATACTGCTTTACATACTTTTTAATACGTATTAAATCTGGGTCCTCTTCCATTAATTCTGCAAAATAGCCGCTTTCATCTTCTTGCAATACACGTTCTAATTCAACGGTCGCTTCTTCATTTCGATTCAATACAGCTAAATAACATGCTTTATTATATCTGGCATTTAAATGTGATTCATCCATTGATAACACATCATTCATGAGCTGCAACGCTCTTTCTGTATCACCATTTAAATGATGAGAAACCCCAAGTCCGATATATAGTTCATCTTCTTCTGGATGATGCGCTAATCCTTTTTCTAATATAGCAATAGCTTCTCGGTAACGACCTTGATTATTGTAAAGGGCACCTAAATGTATAAAGCTTCCACTCATCATTGGAACATCTTCTGCTAAAGTACGAAGAATATATTCTCCTTCTTTTTCCCTTTGTAAATCTAGTAATATCGTACCCTCCAGCATTCGAATCGATGCGTCAATCGGTCTTTCTTGTAATATGCGCTCCGTTTCACGTAATGCCTCTTGTAGCCTTGCTTCATTATCATCTGCATGCTCTAGGAGCAGCATAATAAATTGATGTGCAACTTCATAATTCCAATGTTTCCCGAGCGACTTACGTAATGTTTTAATTGCATCATCAATGAGATCGCCATTTACATAAAAGTGAGCAAATCGTTGTACCGCTGCGCCGTTTTCTTGATTTAGGCGGATTGCCGTTTCATACAAATCAATAATAGATGTAAAAGAAAGTACATCATTTGCACGTTTTCGAATGCGATGATATATTTTTGTGAAAAATGCTCCTGTTTGTTCTTCTTGCTCCATCTGTTCCAAAAATCTTTGTTCAAGTGCAGAAGCTGCATACATAAACACATAGCTTTTTTCTTCTTTTAATATGTCTAAATCGCCTAAACTATTACTTATACTTTTTCTTCGCTTTCGCAATTCTTCTATATACGTTACATACACTTCTTCATTGTGAACATTTTTCAAAATAAGCTTCTCAATAACGTTCAGGCCTTCTTTTTCATCCGAAGCAAGTAGTATTTTCGCATAATGATGTAATATTTCTTCATGATTATTTCCCTTTGCCAGCGCCTGCTCTATATAAGCCCGTTCTTTCTGGCCATCACCAGTTGCCCCGTACACATATGCAAGGCTATTTAGACGCCATGACTCAGAAATAATTCCTTTCTTTTTGTTTAAAACCGTAATCAGTTCCCCATGACGCCCAGTTTTTACTGAAATATTCGCTAAATGTTCCATATTTACTAATAAAGGAGCATTTTTACAACCTTCAAACATGTAATGCTGTTCGTTTTCTAAATCTTCTTCAACATAGTAAATTTCAGCCAATTTCAAATGTGCCATTGCGAAAGTAGAATCTTGTTTCACGCATTGTAAATACGCTGTTTTTGCTTGATCCCATTCTTCAAATGTTTTATACACTTCTCCGAGCCTAAAATGCGGGAATGGATCTTCAGTGATCTGCGTCGCTTGCTCATACAGCTGAATAGCTTTCTTATAATTCCCTGCAGATTCCTGTAAAATGCCTAAATAACATAAATAATCTATATTGCAATTATCTTTTTCAACTAACGTACGTAAAAATGAAATTCCTCTTTGTAAAAGTGGTGTATCTTCAAGCTGCGATACATACATTTCTAGTGCATCTCGGAAATTACTTTGTATACAAACGATTCCTTCTTCCATAATCAGTAAAGCTGATTCAACTTCTTTTTGTTCGATATTTTGATCTATAGCTGCGTTCCATAATATCTTTCCAGCATTAATAAGGAAGTCGCTATCTTCAATAAATTGTTCTTTCAATCTAAAAATATATTGTTTTCCTGTTTCATAGCCTTTTTGTTTCATGTAAACTTCACTGATTCCTATATGACAGGATATTTCTTCCTCGTCACATTGAAGCCCGCCTTCATACATTTTCAGTGCTTTTTCATATTGTTCTCGCTCTAAATAAAGGTCACCTAATTTCACATATAACGCAGCTGATTGAACATCATTCTGCATTCCTTCTAGTAAAACTTCTTCTGCTTTCCTTTCATCATCTAATTCTGCTTCATAAATATCAGCTAACATGATATATGGTAGCGGTAATTGACGATCCAATTCCTTACCAACTTGAAGTCCGCGAATTGCCGATCTTATCTTTCCTAATTTATGAGCACACCGAGCACGCTCACACCAAACAAATCCGTCTCGTTTATACTGTTTTAACAACATAGTAAACACTTCATATGCTTCTTCATCATGGCCGGCATCCGTTAAAATAAGGGCATGATTAACAAAAACAAAACGATCTTCATGACGACACGTTGCAATAGATGAATACTTTAAAGCCTGTTCTAAATCATCTAAATACATATATCCAATAGCCATATAACTCCAAGCTACGGGCTGATCAGGGTCTAGCTGAAGCGACGCACGAAAGTTAGCAATCATATCATCATAACGCGATTCATCGAATGCAATGCGTCCTTGCGTAAAATGATAGAATGGATTCGCAATTTTATGGTTCACTTGTTCTAATACTGTATACGCTTGTTCTAGTTCTTCGATACGTACAAAGCATTGCGCTGTATGAAGCTTTACATAATCGGATTCGGGATAAGCATGTAAAGCACGCTTCGCACAGTTATATACAAACTCTTTTCCATCTTGTAAATCTAAATGTTTAATCGCATATAGCCATGTATACGGATTTTCTTTATGCTCGTGTAGAAGCCTTAATAAATTTTCCACATCGTCACGTTCAGCAAATTCCATTTGATCTGTTAATGAAAAGATGCGCCGGAAATAATAATCATCTTCTTCACATAGTAAAGAAAGAAGCTCACTTTTCTCTTTCGGAACAATTGCGATAGATAAGTAGTTTGTATTGACATGCTGCTTAACAAATTCTTCATATGTAACAAGTATGCGCTCTGCAAAATTTGGATCTTGAATATATAAAACTTGCAGCTGATCATTATAACCAACTACCAATTGTACATGTGAAACATGATCTATATCAACACTAAGCAAAATGGGAACGCCAGCATCGATAAATTTTTTATACACGTCAACTGTACCTACAAAGAAGCGACTTTTATAACCGTTTGCTTCCACGTATTCTACTGTTTTTGATAACTTCGATCCTATCCCATCAAAAATATGCTTAGCAATTTCATCTTGCGTTTTGCGATTTCCAAAAAGCTTTAATATCATTTCTACACTTGCAGGTACGCAATAGTTATCTTTCTGCACGACAGGTACAATAGAAAGCATCACTTCTTTTTTCTCAGTAAAACGAAGTGCGTTATGATAAGGAGAATCTTTTAAACTTTTCTCGTTTTCTAACAATGTTTGCAGAGTAGTCCAATCACCTTTCATATAATAGAATTCCGCCCAAATTTGTGAGAAGTATGGTTGATAACTATGAAATGGCAATAACTTTTGAACTTCACGTAAAACTTTGCTCAACTCATCATATGCCTTTTGATCATATAACCTTTTAGTCTTTTCTAAATAAAAAAACGGAACTTGTGGGAATTTCCTCATCGCTTCCGTAATGATTTGTAAGGATTCTTCATGTTCTCCTTTCATAGAATACAACTCAGCTAGTAAATAAGTTGACGTATCTGCACATTCCGAAAAAGTCATTCCTTTTCGCAGTACTTCTTCTGCCTTTAGCCAATCGCCTTTAAATAAATAGAAGTAACCCCATTTATCAAAGATCGGAATTTCACTTAATTCGTCTGCTTTCTTCATATATGTATAAGCTTCCTCATAACGACGCATTTCAAGTACGCAACGCGCTAATACGAAATATGCCTTTGCAAGATGCTCTTTTTTAACAGCATGACTTTCTTTTTGCAACGCCTCTTTTAACAAATCCTCTGCATCTAATGATTTTCGTTCATCAATTAAATCATCACAAAACCAAGTAAGCGTCCGAAAACTATTAAAACGACGATGTGCATACCGCACTATAAATGTACTATAAGATGGCATTAAGCCTTCATCCAACAATTGAATAAGTGTATAAAAATCTTCTTCAGAAGAAATTTCTCCTAGATATTTCTTTATATACGAAAAGGATTTTTTTGCTCTTATTTCCTCAATTTCGTTTTGAATTTCCGATAAACCATTTAAAAATTCTTTCTTTTTTACAAATACCCTTAATTCCTCAAAATCTCGCATCTTTTCACTCCATTCTTTTTTTCATAATTGTATATACTTGGTATAGAACTTACAATGTTTTTTCACATTTTCTTTAAAAGAAAAAACAGAGCGTACACTCTGTTTTTCTTCTCTTATATTTCGTTCGCTCGAAGATGAATTAATACCTGCTTATTCCCTATTTGAATTTTTTCTGCTTGTTGCACCTTTTCCTTGATGAATAATTGTTTCATTAGTAAGTTTTCTCGCAGTAATTCTTTATACTTCATCATTACATCCTGTAATTCCTCGTCACATTCAACTTCAATGTCTACTCGCAAATTTACTGGCAAATTCAATTGTTTGCGATATTCCTGTACAGCGCGAATAAATTCTCGCGCCATTCCTTCTTGAAGCAATTCATCCGTTACATGCGTATCCATCATAACGGTATATACTCCGTTCGTAGCATCAGCAAATCCTGTTTTCGGTACTTTTTCAATAAACACATCTTCTAATGTTACTATGACAACTTCTCCAGACGACAATTGACATGCTCCATTTTCATCTTTTAGAAACACTTTTACTTCCTCATTAGATAAATTTTGCAACCAATGATTGACCGTATTAATTTGTTTTCCGAATTTCGGGCCTGCTTGTTTAAAGTTTAATTTTAACTGATATGATATATAATCCGCTTCACTATGTTCGATTGTCACTTCTTTCACGTTTAACTCATCCATTACAATCTCTTTATAAGAATTCCAATCCATTTCTTGCTTCGTATTCTCAAATACAACTAGTTTTGCTAATGGTTGTTTTACTTTTAATGTATGTTGATTACGAATGCTACGTCCAAGCTCAACTACTTGTAAAACAGCTGCCATCTCTCTTTCAAGCTGTATTTGAATTATCCCTTCTTCACATACTGGATAATCTGCTAAATGAACACTGCTACCTTCTAAATGAAAATGAATATCCTCTGCTAAAAATGGTGTAAACGGTGCAAGCAACTTACTAATCGTAACAAGTACTTCGTGAAGTGTCGTGTATGCTGCCGCTTTTTCAGCATCCATACCAGATGCCCAAAAACGATTACGTGAACGTCTTACATACCAATTACTTACTTCTTCCACTAATAATGCTATTTCACGCGCAGCTGTTGTAAATTGATAATCTTCTAAAGCGATGCTTACTTTTTGAATCGTACTATGCAGTCTCGATAATACCCATTCATCTAGTTTTGTTTTCTTTGTATGATATTCTTGTTTTGGATTGTATCCATCTAAATCCGCGTACAATACGTAAAAACTGTATACATTTAACAACGTATCTACGAGTTTTGATTTTGCTTCTTGTACAGTTCGTTCTGAAAATCGCTTTGGATTCCACGGTGCACTATCTACAAGAAGTGCCCATCGCAAGGCATCCGCTCCAAACTTCTCTACTAAATCTACTGGGTCTAACGCATTCCCTTTACTCTTTGACATCTTTTGCCCATTTTCATCTAGCACATGCCCAAGTGATAATACACGCTTATACGGAGCTCTTCCAGTATACAGCGTAGACACTGCAAGTAAGCTATAAAACCAGCCTCGCGTCTGATCAATTCCTTCAGCAATAACATCCGCTGGAAATTGCTTTTCAAATACATCTTTATTTTCAAATGGATAATGGTACTGCGCAAACGGCATTGAACCGCTATCAAACCAAACATCAATTACTTCTGGTGTCCGTTTCATTGTTTCACCGCATTTTAAACAACTGATTTTCACTTTATCTACATACGGTTTATGCAGTTCAATATTTTCATCAACCGTGCCAATTGCATATTTTCTTAATTCTTCAATGCTTTTCGGCGCAAATTGATAATGACAAGCCTCACACTCCCACACATTAAGCGGTGTACCCCAATATCGTTTTCGACTAATGTTCCAATCAACCATGTTTTCTAAGAAATTACCAAACCGGCCATGTTGAATATGCTCTGGATGCCATGTTACTTCATTATTATTTTGTAAAAATTGCTCTTTTAAAGCAGTTGTTCGAATGAACCAGCTTTCATTTGCATAATAAAGTAGCGGTGAATCACAGCGCCAACAATGCGGATAACTATGCTCATACTTCTCCTTATGATAAAGAAAACCATGCTCAGCTAAATAGCGAACAATATCAACATCACACTCTTTTACAAATTTCCCTTGTAAAAAAGGAACTTCGGATGTATATTCTCCCTTCTCGTTGACAACATTCACAAATGATAGACCATGCTCTTGGACTACCTTATAATCATCTTCCCCGTATGCAGGTGCAATATGAACAATTCCAGTACCGCTATTAGCTGTGACAAAATCAGCATTTACGACATAATGACCATTTGTAACTTCTGCAAATTGAAATGGCGGTACGTAAGAAAGGCCTATTAACTCACTTCCCCTGTGAACAGATAGCACGTTATACTCTTGCTGCAGTACATCTTTTGCTAACTCTTTCGCAACAATATATACAGCATCTCCTTGCTGGGCCCTCACATATTCCATCTCAGGATGAACTGCTAGCGCTACATTAGCTGGAAGCGTCCATGGCGTTGTTGTCCAGCCGAGAATATACTCGCTTTCCCGATCTGTAAGCTGAAATTTAACTGTTACACTTAAATCCTTCACCGTTTTATATCCTTGCGCAACCTCATGTGAACTCAATGACGTTTGGCAGCTTGGGCAATATGGAGAAACGCGGTGACCTTTATACAGCAATCCTTTTTCATGAATCGTCCCAAGAACATGCCAAACACTTTCAATATAGGAATTATCTAACGTGATATACGGCGCATCCATATCAACCCAGTACCCAATACTCTCTGTAAACTCACGCCACTGCTTTTCATACGTAAATACACTCTCTTTACATTTTGCTAAAAAGGCTTCTACACCGTACTTTTCAATATCATGCTTACCAGAAATACCGAGCTGTTTTTCAACGCCTAATTCCACTGGTAATCCATGTGTATCCCACCCAGCCTTACGCACCACTTCATATCCTGTCATCGTTTTATATCTTGCAACTAGATCTTTAATGGTCCGCCCTAGGGCATGACCGACATGCGGAAGTCCATTCGCAGTTGGCGGTCCTTCATAAAATACGAAAGATTGTGCACCTTCACGATTTCGAATCGATTGCATAAAGGTATCCTGTTCATTCCAATGCTTGCGAATTCGTGCTTCTCTCCTTACAGCTGCTTCTTTCACATCTACCTTTTTCATCTACAATCACTCCTTAAGAAATAATTAAAAGTACACAAAAAACCCGTCCCTAATGATTAGGGACGGGTTTACCCGCGCTACCACCCTACTTCTATTGATCAGTCGTTCATCAATAGCACTCAGCAACGTACAATCATACGCGTTCTTTGTAACGGTAGACAACCGTTCGAACTTACTATGTTCAGTTCGACTCCTCGGAGATGATTTTCAAATATATACCGAACACCGGCTTTCAGCAAAGCACCGGCTCTCTGGGGAACAGTAATACATTCTACTCGTTCTCGTCATCAGATTTGTATACTTTTATTATCAGTTATTTTATTCCAATAGAGCACCAATTGTCAATTAATTTAGAAACTTTTTCTGAGTTGCATTTATTTCATCTTTTTTTATTCTACACCTTTAAACGTTACACGAATAACAGCATGCCGCATGGTTAAACTACTGAAAGAACCAAAGATGGTTATTATCAGGAAAAGTGGTGTTTTTATGTCAGATTTTTTAGAGCCAATTGAATATGAAACAGGTACAGCAATTCAAACCTTCAACATTATAGAAACAAACGTTATTACTGATGGATATGAGGTGCTGTTGAATATCGATTTAGACAGTGGCTACGAATTAGAAAATGTGAGAATGCAAATTACCAATGAAGAATTAGCAGGATACGAAACAAATGATATTCATGAAGGAGTAAAATATGCGTTAGGATTTTTTGATAATTAATTATATGATGTTTTTACTTTCTTATTAGCCGTTATTCCCCCTGTTTTGGACGCTTATTAAAATAGTCTTTTCTTGTGATACCGAAACAATGGGACATTTTTTGTACAAAGAAGAAAACATTCTTTAAAAACAACATGACGAAATAAAGAGAAATTTTTTGAAACAATCATTAAAAATAGTATGTATCTAAAATTTATTTCGTTGAAATACTGATTGACACTAACCTTTTTTATTCATCCATATAAAAAGGTAGAGTTATTAACTCTACCCATTAATTTAATATGAAATAGCTCGTCTATTTTGTGTAGACCAATTGTTATAAAAGTCAGACCAATACATAGAAGCGTTTTTCTCACCAGTCCAAGGATCGTTATAATAAAAATAGTTTTCATCATACCCTACAAGCGTAATAGCATGGACTGTAAAACCATGCATAGTCATCCAAACTACAACAGGTTTCCCAGCGTCTAAATTGCTTTTTATTTCCAAACCAGTTAGATTTACTGCACTGCCTGTGTATTTACGTACTAAATCCATTAAAGCTGGAGGATATATAGTCCAACCTTTACCGAAAGGATTTCCTACAAAACCTTGATTTGGATCAAAACTAGAATATGGCATTTCGTATGCAAGTTGAACTTTATCTACGTTCGCACCTGCATATTGTAACATCATCGCTACTGACGTTATCTCACAACCGGATACTAAATTCCTTGCTGGAATATAAGGGTCACGTTGACTAATAATTGGTACATCCAAATACGGGTAAGCAGAACCTTGTACAACTGCTCTACTATCTATCCAATTTAAATTACCTTTAGAGTTTTTAAAACCATACCATGTGACACCATTATAATTTACAGATAATTTCACATTCAAGTTTTTATGAATAAAATCTGAAGCCGAACCTACAAAAGAAGCATTTTGCATTCCGTAAGGTCTAGTCCATACTGCATGACCTTGATTATTTTCTATATGATAAGTCTCATTCATTTCTATTATGTTAGATGCATTAGAAACTGTTTTAGAGTCAATCCAACCAACTTCTTTACCGTCTACCATAAAATGATACCAAACTGTTTGTTCTCTAGTAAAACTACCAATTACTTTAATAGGTTTATTTACATAATTATTTGCAGAACCTACATATTTAGCGTTCTCTTCACCATAAGGTAAAGTCCAAACAGAATGACCGTATGTATCTCCTAATAATACAGTTTTATTTTCTTCATTAATCACAAGATTAGATAATGTTCTTGAATCAATCCAACCTAGTACTTTATCCTCTAATTTGATCTTACTCCACACAACATTATTTTTCTTTATTTTTTGGATAACTTTAACTTGTCTAAAGCTATAATCACTTACTGATGCAATCCAGTTAGCACCATACTCCCCATATGGTACACTCCAAATGCCGTCAGAAGGTTTTGCAGAACCACCAATGAGTGCTGAACTATTTTCAATCGGTAAATTTTCCAGGTCAGTTACAGCTTTATCACCATCTATCCAACCTACTATCCCTTTATCATTTTTAACTTGATACCAGGTTGTAGCTCCCTTTTTAACTGTCTTTATTACTTGTAATGTTTGATAAGCATAATCATTAGTTGAACCTAAATATTGAGCCCCCGTCACACCATAAGGTTTTGACCATACCCCATTACTGTTTGTATTTCCAATTGTTACAGAGAAATTAGCAGGTTGTGCTCCATCTTTGTCTAATGCTTTACCATCAACCCAACCTATTACTTTACCGTCTACACTAAATTGATACCAAGTTGTATCTCCAAAATTTGCTTTTGCTATTAATTTAATGTTATCGTATGCATATTTGTCTGAAGTACCTACATAGGTTGCACCCTTAACACCATACGGTAAAGACCAAATACCATTATTATTTGTCGCACCCATTATAGAGTCTTGATTTATTTCTTGTATGTTCGATAATTTACTTAATACTTTACTATCTAACCAACCTATCGTTTTACCGTCTACACTAAATTGATACCAAGTTGCATTATTTACTATCATTTTTTGAATCAATTGAACTATTTTTCCTGCATACTTATTTGTAGAATCAATATAGCTTGCACCTTGTAACCCATATGGTACAGACCAAATACCATTACCTTGTGAAAACTCAATAATTTGAGCCTCTTGTACATTTGTTGTGTTAGGTTGCGAGTTAGATGATTTATTATCTAACTGTGTTTTGACCTCATTACTTTGCATGTTATATGATTTAGCACTGTTATCTTGTTGACTATTTGATTCTACATCTACACCCTGTACATTTTCTGATTTAATATTACTATCTTGTAGATTTTGTGTAGTATTCGCTTTAACTCCGTCAGTTTGTGAATTATCTTTTTTCATACTATTTTCTTGCGATTGTTCTTGTTTAACACCATTATCTTGCTGTTCATTTGATTCAATATCTTTACCTTGTATGTTTCCACCAACTTGATTATCTTGTACTTTTATATTGTTTTCAGCTTTTATAACCGTTGGCTCTGATAAAAATAAACATGCCCCAGTTACTCCGATCACCGCAACTGATTTACTACATACCTTTAACGTATTATTTTTACTCATAATTGTTATCCCCTAATATATTTAAATTAAAAGTTTAATTGATTTGTTGTTGTTTTATTCAAATCTCTAAAAAGTATAAAATATTTTGTGTAAATAAATAAAAACGTAAAAAAAGAAGCTCTTTTCTTTGTAGGATTGAGCAACCCCACTAAATTCACAGAAAAGAGTCCTTCCTATAAATCAGTTTACATCAAAAATCACCAAACAACTAGCCCAAAAACAAGATAGAACAAAGATTTTCATGAGCACTTTGAACTTACTCTCGCTTCTGTCCATCGTCACTTAAACCTTGGATTGAAGTTTTAGCAAAGGTCATGAAAAAAAGAACAAAAAGATAAACAATTTGGAAGCTTCATTTTATAAAATGAAGCTTCCAACAGTTATCCCTTACCTATCTTCCTTGCTTTAACCTTAAAATTTTGGGTCTTACTGCCATCAAATAGTGGGACAAAGTTATACGCTATCCGATTAAAGAAGTTGAATGCTGAAATACAATTTTACCGTCTAGCATGGTCAATTCAGCCTGTATGTCTTTGATTTGTTCATGAGGAACATTTAAAATCGCCTTATCCAAAACAACTAAATCTGCAAGTTTTCCTACTTCGATGCTGCCTTTCATCTTTTCCTCAAAACTTGCGTAAGCGCCATTCCATGTAAAGAGTTTAATAGCTTCCAAAACGCTAATCCGCTGGTTGGCTCCGACCTCCTGCCCCGATGAACTTAAGCGGTTAACAGCGACATGAATACCATGAAGTGGGTCTGGCATGATAACCGGGCTATCTGAAGCAGCTGCAGCAATGACACCAGCATCAATGTAATCACGAAGGGGATACATATGATTTACTCGTTCACCATAATGTTTTATATACCCTTCCCCAAACTCATAGAAGAACCCAGGATTAGGAATCGGAATGACTCCTAACTTCTTCATGCGAGTCAATAAGTCCGGCATTGCCAGCCCCGCATGTTCAATCCGGTGCCGGTGATTTGACCGCGGATATTTTTCCAGTGCACGCTCCATACAAGTAAGTAACATATCAATTGCGCGATCTCCCTGTGCATGTGCTGTAATTTGAAATCCTTTTTCGTGTGCTTCTCCTAATATCTCATCTAGTTGCTCCTGACTATAGTAAAGAATTCCACAATCATTCGGATTACTTTTGTATGGTTCCCTCGTCGCAATTGTCGGACCGGTGCTCGCACCATCCATAAATATCTTTGCAGGACCAATTTTAAACCACTCGTTCCCCGCTCCTGACAAAATACCGGCATCTATCATTTTCTTAATGTAAATTTCAGGATGGTTCAGTTCACAGATCATGGCATAAATCCGTGTCTTCACAGCACCAGAAGCAACCGCTTTCTGCATGGCCCTAAATACGGAAGCACCGTATGAGCCCGCATCATGAATACTCGTTATTCCTAATTTAACAAACTCATTACTAGCTAGAATAAGCCCGTTGATCAGTTCCTCTTCGGAAAATTGCGCGAGTGCATACATACTCATATGAGCGGTTTCATATAACAGTCCGTTAAGTTCACTGTTTTCATCCCGCCCAATGATTCCCCCCTCCGGATTAGGAGTACTTTGAGATAAGCCAGCTAATTCAAGTGCTTTGCTGTTTACTACCGAAATGTGACCGCAAGTACGTCCTACGATAATTGGATGCTCCCGGGAAATTTCGTCAAGCTCCCATCTTGTCGGAAACCGCTTTTCTTCAATTATATTTTCATTAAACCCCCATGCCCGAATCCATTCCCCTTTAGGGATCCGATTCGCCGCTTCTTTCCCCTTTGCCAGAAAATCACGTATGGATGTCAAATGCATTTCTTTAAAATCAATGCCGAGCTTATTCGTTCCGATAATTGCCATGTGCAAATGGGAATCAATGAAACCAGGCAGTAAACTCTTTCCTTCCAAATTTATGACATGCGTGCTGTCATGAATATATTTCTTTATTTCCTCGTTTGTACCAACTGCAATAATTTGATTCCCTTCTATCGCAACCGCTTCCAAAATTCTGTTTTGGTCATCGACTGTAATAACTTCACCGTTTAAAAACACATGATCTGCCATTTTAACTCCCCCTTACATCATTGTTTTTTTTTGTCTCTTCTTTTTGAACAAACAACTGATGACCCTCTTCAAGCTTTCGTGTTATCATGCTGACTCCCAGCATGATAATCGTATTTACAAACAAAGCAATAAACGCAACCAATTCAAAATAAACAATGTAAACAAGTGCATTTCTCATTAATGTACTTGTTCACACTGTATCATTTCTAAGTTTTTTATCGTCTTATTAATTTAGATTAAACCTATTCAAGTTCCGCTACTGCTTTTTTAATTGTTCTAACGATAAATTCAAAGTCTTCTTCTGTAATGTTTAATGGCGGAGCAAGCATGAGTACATTGTTATATCCTGCAACCGTATCACCGTTTTTACCAATGATCAATCCTTGCTTTTTACAAGATTCAATTACAGTATTGACCTTCTGTATATCTGCCGGCTGTTTCGTTTTTTTATCTTCAACGAGCTCAATCCCTATTAAAAACCCTTTACCCCGTACATCGCCGACATATGGATAATTTTTTAATTCCGACAATTCACTAAGGAAACGCGCACCTAAAACCCTTGCATTTTCAATGAGGTCTTCCCGCTCCATAATCTCTAGATTTTTCAGTGCAACTGCACAGCTCGCTGGATGTCCACCGAATGTATTCACATGACGAAGGTGATCATATTCTTCCGTTCCTTTAAACGCTTCATAAATATTTTTTCTTACAGCGGTTGCAGATAATGGAAGATAAGAACTCGTTAGTCCTTTTGCCATTGTGATAATGTCTGGTTTTACACCATAATGCATAAACCCAAATTTTTCTCCTGTTCTACCAAAGCCGCAAATTACTTCATCCACAATAAGAAGTACACCATGCTTTTCACAAATTGCTTTTACTTTCTTCATATAGTCTTCAGGGGGCATAAGTACACCTCCGCCGCTAATAATCGGTTCCATAATGACTGCGGCAACGGTTTCTTTTAACTCCCACGTAATGACACGATCGATTTCTTCAGCAAACTTAAGATTTTCTTCTTTCGTATGACGATAAGAATCAGGCGGTGCAACATGTAAAAAACCTTGTCCTAACGGTTCATATTTATACTTACGCTGCGCTTGCCCCGTTGCAGCAAGAGCACCCATTGAATTGCCGTGATAAGCGCGATAACGTGAAATAAATTTATAGCGATTGTATTCACCGAACTGCTGATGATACTGGCGGGCAATTTTAAACGCTGTTTCATTCGCTTCAGAGCCACTATTGGAGAAGAAGATGACATATTCATCACCAAGCCATTCATTTAACTTCTCTGCTAATTGAATAGCTGGTACGTGACTTTGGGATAATGGAAAATATGGGACATCTAAAAGCTGTTGGTAAGCTGCTTCCGCAAGCTCTTTACGGCCATAGCCAACATTCACACTCCATAAACCAGACATGCCATCTAAATAACAATTCCCTTCAATATCAGTTACTTTCGATCCTTTTGCATCTGTTATAATCATTGAAGGAGCACCTGCATTATAACGGCGCATTGCATGCCAAACGTATTGCCCATCTTTTTTTACAAGCTCTTGTTGCTCGTCAATTTTTTGCATAGTTATTCCCCTTTCTTTCATACTGTGCTGTTAACATTTTTTTCTTCAACTTGTTTACCTGTAGATTCTCCCCACTGTCCACCAATGTAATTTTTTAGCGTTTGTGCAATGTTAGTTGCTACCACAATGAAAACCTACTGCTCTGAAATAACAATCCTGTGCATTTATTATATCTAAACAAGAAAGCGCATTCAGTAGACATTATGTAAATTGATTTTTGAGATAATCACTACATTTTGGTGATATCCAATCGATTTATTTACAAATAGTCTAAAGAAAGAAGTCATAGAATACGCGTTTCAGCATACTTGATCTTCCCTTATGGCTAAGAAAGATTCGATAAAGTGAAACTTAATTACGATTTAGAAGCAGATACGTAATCATATGCAGTAATCGCAAATTCGATCGCTTGTCGTTTATGAAACTCCATAAAATCTTCGCCTAAAAGTTCATTTATTTTTTGAAGTCGTTGATAAAGAGTCTGCCGAACGATATATAAATTTGTTGCTGTTTCTTGTTTGGAACCATTGCATTTAAGATAAGCTTTTAAAGTTTCCATTAGTTTCCCGTTATTCTTCTCATCATGAATGAGAACAGGATCTAAATAATCAGAGATAAAATCATCAAGTGCTCCTTGTTCGTCTGCTATTAATACGAGACGAAAGATATGTAGGTCATCATAAAAGTAACTCTCGTGCCCTTTTGGCATGTTCTCCTGAATGATTAATGATTCTTGTGCCGTGTGATAACTCTTCCTTACATGACTTAGTTTATCGATAAACTTACCGACACCAAATTGGATCTGACCCGCCTTGTACTTTTCCATTAATTCTGTTTTTTTCAAATGATTGATTCCCGCTTCGACTCTCCATTTCCAATCACCCGTTTTTCGCTTGTTCAGCAATATGAACATCATTTGATTTTTCCTTACAGTAGTTAAAAGGAAGAAACCTTGATTTTCAAATATAGAGCGAAAAAGTATTTTTAAATAAGTAAAATCCGAGTTTTTTTGATCATAGTCTTCGATTTTACAGAGTAGTACAATACAGCCGTTTACTTTAAGGTTCGGCTCAAGATCAGCAATGTATCTATGAATTCGTTCTTCACTATGTGTTCCATCAAGCCATTTTTGAATCCATTCTATTTCATCAGCCTTTTTCCGTTCTTCAACATATAACTCACGTAATAAATTTTGCGCCAACGCAGTGGCAGTTCGGTCTACTATAAGTGATTCAAATCCATGTAATTCGGATTTGGAAATAACGAAGAGTTCTGCAAATGTTTTCTCTAAAGCTCGGATTGATTGACAAAAAATAGTCATGTCATTTTGCATGTTATCTTCCCTTAAAAGTTTAATGATTTCCTCTTGTTCATCAGATGTTTTTTCGGAAACAATTAGGATTTCACCTTCTTTTGAACAATACACTACTGTCATTTGTAAATAATTATGTAACAGCTGTAAGATTTTTGATTGTGAATTAGATGTAAGAAGCAACTGATTTAACTGATGTGAATAAACTTCTAAATCTGAAATCAGTTGATAGTGTTTCTTCAATAAAAGAGTGTGCACATCTTGTGTAATATCAACAAACCGTACTTCATGATAGAAAACTATTAATGGAAAATCATGACGATCAGCAAATTCTATAATTTCTTGTGGTACGTCAGTCATATACATTCCTAATTCAACACAAAGCCCAGCAGCGTTAGAGGAAATAAACTCTTTAAGTAACGAAAGAAATACTTCTTTATCTCCTTTCCATCCAACCCCTGTAGAAAGAATAAGCTCATTTCCATTTAAAAGATTTCCAATTCGAGGTATTTCCATAATATGAATCCATTTTACCGTTCGGAAAAGGCCTGCTTTCCCTGCTATCACTTCTGCATTTTGAAAATGCTTATGCTTTAAAATTTCTTGTACTGATAATTCAACCCCAGTATTCATTTTATTGGCACCTCTTTACAGTTTAAAAACTTTAACTCTAATATATATTAATATCTTATTTGAAAATTCAAAATTAATCAAAAATAAATAGTGCTAATTACAGATAATCTTCCTTTGCTCAATTCTTCTTATAATCTCTGCTACATATGACATATGTCATATACAACACGTAATAAATACTGTAATTTATTAAGTATTGTAAAACCTGGATTTTGCGTATAACAAAAGCTATTATGAGTACGTTTATAAGACTTTTTATAGAAGAAAACTACAAAAACTAACTATATTTGGAGGATTACTATGAAGTACGAAGTAATAATATTTGATGCAGATGAGACTTTATTTGATTTTAAAAAATCTGAAAAAGATGCTTTTAAAAATACGATGCTGGCGTTTCATATAGAATATGATGAAAGTTATCATTTGGAAGTATACAAAGAAATAAATACAGCTATATGGAAAGAGTTTGAGGACGGGCTTATTACTCAGAAAAAGTTAAGTTTTGAAAGATTTAAACGGTTGTCCGACAAATTAAATACGGAATTTGATGAAGTTAAATTTGCACAATTATATATGAAACATCTATCTCATGCATCTTTTTTATATGATGAAAGTATAGACCTTGTAGAAAGTCTCCATAAAGATTATAGACTTTCTATCATTACCAATGGTCTCAAAGATGTTCAAGATCATAGAATACGGAAATCTATTATCGCAAAATTCTTTGAAGATATAGTAGTCTCCGAGGATGTTGAGGTATCGAAGCCAGATTCTAAAATATTTGAACACGCTTTAAACAATTTAAAGCATACTGACAAAAGCAAAGTATTGATGGTAGGAGATAGTTTAACTTCTGATATACAAGGCGGAATCAATTTTGGGATAGATACGTGTTGGTTTAACCCTAATCAAATTGTAAATACATCAGAATTAAAACCTACCTATGAAATTGCAAATTTGCTGGAGCTTAAAAATTTACTAAAAAAATAGATATATTAAGAAGAGAAAGTAATTGATGCTCCTTCAATTTGTACTACGACAATTATTATCGTTACTGAAATCTCCATATTCTAAACATTAGTTTTCTGGCAATTATAGTTATCCCGCTATTCGTGGGCAGTAATACTCCCGCCTCAAAATTCAGTGGATGCATTGTCCAGCTCTAGCGGCTAGAATCTCCGGTCGTTTCGCCCCCTCGGACGAGGCAAAAAGCGCCTCTCTGTCGGGTGCTCCAACGTCCTGCAATTCTCAGCGAGCCGCTTCCGCCTTTCTTAAGAAGTTAGGAGATAAACTGCCCGTAAAAGCCCGATTGGTTCAACTAATAATCAGTGGGGGATGAAGAAAACCCCCACTGATTAAAGTTTCACTTTATCACCGTTACGAAGATAAAATTTCTAATTCTATTTTAAATAGGAACATAGATGTATACCAAGTACATCTATGTTCCTATTCTTTTCATATTGAAAATAGCCTACTTAGCTAGAGAAGTAATCACAACACACAATATGATTGTGACGCTTTTAATTGTTTTTTTCATCGCTTGCCTCCACTTTCTTTTTCATTACTAACCAATTTTCTTCTCCTAAGAACCATTTTGTTAATACATATCTTTCTGTGTTGTGTATTTTAAAACCATAACGCTGATACAGGTGTATGGCAATTTCATTCGTTTGAGACACATAAAGCTTTACTGTACTTTTATTTTCGAATTTTGCTATCTTCATTACTTCGTTTAAAATTTTCATCCCATATCCTTTACCACGAAATCTCTTATTAATTGCAAAAAAGCTTAAATATAGTTCATCCTTTTGGGGCTTAGTATAAAGTAGCCTCATCGCTAATTTCCATCTAAGTTTCTCCAAAAACGGAAAATATCTATCCTTATTCTCGCTATTAAAGTTCTTTTCGGGAAAATCTGAAGCATTTACTCCAAAAATACCTACAATTCCATTATCACCATCAATCACAGAAAAACGTTTTTCTGTGATTTGATCGTATGATTCTAAATACATATCAATTTTTTGATTATCATTTGTCCCTAAAATTTTTGTCCATTTGGAAATGAAAGACTCTCTCAAAAGCATAACTTCTTCGTTTTTATCATATTTATTGATTTCTTTAATTATCATCTTCATCCCCCTTTGCCGGCATTAAAATTTCTAGTTCAAGAATGTCACCACTAATAAAAATTTCATTTGAATATTCTATGGCATATATCGGAAAGTTCTCTTTAGCAATAATAGTAAGTAACCGTTCCTCAAACTCCTCATCCGTTCCTCCATGTATATATAATGATTTATATAGCCCCTCTTTCATTACAAAATCTGTATTACCATCTGTTTTTATACATAAGTGATACGTATCTTCTTCAAAAACATAAAAGATATCATTACCAAGCAATAAAGTTGATAACTTCATCTCATAAACATCTTTTGCAGTTAGATTCTCATCTGCTCTTAATGTAATAATTTTTTTCAAATGAATATTTTCTACATACTTTGTTGAATCTATCTTTTCTTTTGTCAAGTTATTCATATGATATTCTATAGATTTTTGAATTTCAGTTAACCTTTTGATTTCATCAATAATTTCATTCGATTTTTCCTTTAATAGATTCAGATATTCTCTTTTTTGGTAAGTTTTAAACATATCTTTAATTTGATTAATCGAAATATTTAAATTTCTTAGCATTAGTATTTGGGCAAGTTGATAAATTTCTTTAAGAGCATATTTTCTGTACTTATTTTTATCAACATAGGACGGAAACAATAGCCCTTTTTCTTCGTAATATCTTATTTGATGATGACTAATGTCAAAAATTCTAGCCAATTGATTTATTGTAATTGTTCCTTTCATGCTATCCCTCTTTTCTATTCCAAATATAAACTATAGGGTTAGCCTAATGTCAAATTGAACTACCCCCACCTAAAATCCTAACGAATTTTTGAGGAAGGAGATTCCCAAAAGGGACAACTAAGACAAAATGCTTAGAAGACCACACCCATTCAACAAGGTATGGGTTTTCTGCTTTCAAACTTAGACAAACCTTTTACTTCCAAGTCTGTAAGAACCCCTGGAGGAAAAAGTTCGTTCACAGAACGAATCTTGTTATGGTTCGAAAGCTCCATCTGATAGAATGTGTGAACACGCAAATCAGACAGGATCCCAGACACCCACTTCCATTGCGCCCAATGATGCAGACCTACCATCTTCTCCGGTAATAGGGAATACAAAATTGGTGGAAGTTTTTCTTTCAATCCCATTGCTCTTCTAGCAATGACATAAGAAGCTGTTTGGTGAATGCTGATACCAAGACGTTTCATATATTTGATTTTACCAATTTGAGAAGTGTACGCTGGATT
>NZ_JQKQ01000032.1:0-50583 GCF_000746135.1 Bacillus sp. UNC322MFChir4.1 | reverse complement strand
ATTTCCCATAGCGTTAAGCTAGTAAGATCCCTGAAAGATGATCAGGTTGATAGGTTCGAGGTGGAAGCGTGGTGACACGTGGAGCTGACGAATACTAATAGATCGAGGACTTAATCAAACAATATGAAGCAAATGTTATCTAGTTTTGAAGGAATATACCTTCATAAGTCTGGTAATGATGGCAGAGAGGTCACACCCGTTCCCATACCGAACACGGAAGTTAAGCTCTCTAGCGCCGATGGTAGTTGGGACTTTGTCCCTGTGAGAGTAGGACGTTGCCAGGCAAACGAAAGACGAGTCAGTGGACTCGTCTTTTTATTTTTATCCCGTGTTTCACGTCAGTAAGTGCGCTATTTTGGGATAGCAAGCTCAATTAAGTATTAGACAGACACTTCGCCTAGAAATGATTCATACACTAAGAGTATAAAGAATGTATATATTTCGAAAAAATGTTAACGCTTATAGATGTATGTTGTCATTTCATATAGAGGGGAGGAACAGTTTATTTATCGTTGATCTAATTTTATATAGTAATGGTTAGATAGAATACGATAAATAGGCGAATAATATGGGGTATGTCACAACAAAAGAAGAAGTTTGTATTGTGTGTGAGCATAAAAAGGAAAGTGGAATTCATTTGTTTACGAGTTTCATATGTGAATCATGTGAACGAGAAATGATAGAAACAAATACGAATGATCCAAAGTATATGTTTTATTTACAACAACTACGAAAGATACAAGTATCACCTTAGAAAAATACAAATTGAAAAAACGAGATAAAACCCTTTTTCTTTTTTTATGGGCCATATACAAGGATTAAAACAAAGGGAGAAAGCAAGTAGCAGTCATTTTTTTCTGCATGGTAGCAACTTGTATGTTGAAGAATTAAAATGGATTTATATAGAAAAATAGGCATATTGCCTATTATTTTTTTTTGTGAAAATCTCTGTATAATATAGAGAGAACGAATAGTAAGGAAGAGTGAATATGGATCAAAGAAAAATGCCCTTATATGAAGCACTAAAGACGTTTGCGAGCAAGAAACCTGTATCCTTCCATGTTCCGGGGCATAAAAATGGAACAAACTTTCCTCATGAAGCGCAAAAATATTTTCATGATATACTTTCTATTGATGTAACAGAACTTACTGGACTTGATGATCTGCATAGTCCATTTGAATGTATAGAAGAAGCACAGCGCTTATTAGCAGAGCTATATGAAGTACAAAAAAGTTATTTTTTAATTAATGGTTCAACGGTTGGGAATTTAGCTATGTTGTTTGCGTGTTGTAATGAACATGATATAGTTCTTGTACAAAGAAACGCTCATAAATCAATTATGAATGGTCTTAAATTAACGGGAGTGCGTCCTGTCTTTCTAGAGCCATTGATTGATGAGAAATATGGTGTGCCAGTTGGCGTACCGTATGAAACGATTGAAGAAGCAATCTTGCAATATCCACAAGCGAAAGCTCTTATTTTAACGTATCCAAACTATTATGGTATGGGCACTGATTTAGAAAAGAGTATTGCATTAGCGCATAAAAATGGTATTCCTGTTTTAGTAGATGAGGCACATGGAGCACATTTTTGTGTCGGAGAACCGTTTCCAACATCAGCGCTTGCGTATGGGGCTGATATTGTTGTGCATTCGGCTCATAAAACATTACCAGCAATGACAATGGGTTCATACTTACATGTAAATAGCTCGCTCGTTGATGAAGAAAAAGTTTCTTCTTACTTAAGTATGTTGCAATCTAGTAGTCCATCTTACCCCATCATGGCTTCTTTAGATATAGCTCGTTTTGTATTAGCGAAGATAAAAGAAGAAGGGGGTAAGGAAATTACGGCATTTACTGAGCAATTTCGCAGAGCATTAAATCGCATTCCACAACTTGCTGTTTTAGACTATCCAATCCAAGATGCATTAAAAGTAACAGTGCAGACGCGCTGTAAGCTCTCTGGATATGAATTACAACGTCTATTTGAAGAGATAGGTATGTATGTTGAAATGGCAGATCCATATAATGTTTTACTTATTTTACCGCTCCAAGTAAATGAAGCATATATAAAAGTAATTGATAAAGTGCAAGAGGCACTATGTTCATACGATGTAGAAGATAATAAACCGCGTATAAATTATCCTTATAAGAATCATTTATCTTCTTTGTCATTTACGTATAAACAATTGGAGAAATATAAGAAAAAAGTTGTGCCGCTAAGAGAAGCGTTAGGCATGATTGCGGCTGAAATGATTATACCGTATCCACCAGGGATTCCGCTGGTCATGTATGGAGAAGAAATTACATTAGAGCATATAAAGCAAATTTCTGATTTAGAAGAGACTGGCGCCCGTTTTCAAGGAGATATAAAAAATATTACTGTATACGATATATAGAGAAAGAAGGTTTTATGGATGAAGGGATTGTTTGTAACAATTGAAGGGCCAGAAGGGTCAGGGAAATCTACATTAATTACAAAATTATTGCCGTACTTTGAGAAGAAGAAGCAAAAAGTAGTGGCGACGCGTGAACCAGGTGGAATTGCGATTTCAGAAGAAATTCGGACCATTTTACATAAAAAAGAGCATACAATGATGGAAGCACGTACAGAAGCATTATTATATGCTGCAGCACGCAGACAACATTTAGTAGAGAAGGTTATGCCGGCTTTAGAAGATGATTATATTGTCATATGTGATCGTTTTATAGATAGCTCTCTTGCTTATCAAGGATATGCACGGGGACTTGGCGTTGATAAGGTATTTGAAATTAATCGTTTTGCGACAGAAGATTGTATGCCGGATATTACAATCTATTTAGATATTGAACCAGAGGTTGGCTTAGCACGTATTAGAAAAGATGATAATAGAGAGGTGAATCGTTTAGATTTAGAAAGCATGGAATTTCATAAACGTGTTCGCGAAGGGTATTTACAATTAGTAGATCGATTTGCAGATCGTATCGTTGTTGTAAATGCAGATCAACCAATGGAAGCTGTTGTAGAAGAAGTTATTCAGCTTATTGAACAAAAATTGGTATAATAGAAGAAAGTATAAAAAGTGAGGTATGGAATATGACGAAGACGTGGGAACAACTGTCTCTTCTACAACCCATTGTTGTAAAAATGTTAATGAATAGTATTGCAAAAGAGCGTATATCCCACGCTTATTTGTTAGAAGGGCCAAAAGGAACAGGTAAACTAGAAACCGCTATGCAAATGACGAAAAGCTTTCTTTGTTTACAACGAAATGGAGTAGAACCTTGCCATACATGTACGAATTGTCGACGCATTGATTCGGGCAATCATCCAAACGTATATATTGTTGCACCGGATGGCCTATCCATTAAGAAACAGCAAATTCATGAATTACAAGAAGAGTTTTCGAAAACGGGTCTAGAAGCAACGAAAAAAATATATATTATTGAGCATGCCGATAAGATGACAACAAATGCTGCAAATACATTACTTAAATTTTTAGAAGAACCAAGTAGTGACACAGCGGCAATTTTGTTAACTGAGCAAAGCCACCAAATTTTAAGTACTATTTTATCCCGCTGTCAAATTGTTACATTCAGGCCGCTTCCGAAAAATGCTTTGGTTAACCGTTTAGAAAATGAAAAAATAAGTCTTTCTTTAGGAAATCTTGCAGCGGAACTTACAAACAGTTTTGATGAGGCTCTATCATTTTGTAATGATGAATGGTTTGCACAAGCACGAACTTTAGTGATAAAATTATGTGAAGCCCTAGAGAAAGATACCACGTCTCTTTTTTTTGTTCAGGAGAAGTGGATAAAGCATTTTGGAGAGAAAGAACAACTACAGCTAGGATTAGATATGTTGCTCCTTATTTATAAGGATTTATTATATGTTCAATTGGAAGAAGAAGAGCGGCTCGTTTTTCAAGACCAAAAGGGATTATTCCAATCTTTTTCCTATTCTCAAAAGCGCATTGTATCGGCTCTTTTCAATATATTAGAAGCAAAAAATAGAATCAACGCTAATGTAAATGCGCAGCTTGTGTTCGAGCAGTTAGTGTTGCGGTTGCAGGAGGGATGACCGTTTGTATGATGTAGTAGGTGTTCGATTTAAGAAGGCCGGAAAAGTGTATTACTTTGATCCGAATCAATTTGATATCTCAGAAAATGAGTTTGCAATCGTGGAAACAGTACGAGGCATCGAATATGGAAAAGTTGTCATCACGAAGAAACAAGTTGATGAAAATGATGTTGTCTTGCCACTTAAGAAAGTGATTCGGATTGCAAATGAAAATGACCGTACAATTGTTGAAGAAAATAGACGCGCAGCAAAAGAAGCATATCAAGTTTGTCAGGAGAAAGTAATCGAACATGAGCTTGATATGAAACTTGTTGATGTGGAATATACATTTGATCGTAATAAGGTTATTTTTTATTTTACAGCAGACGGTCGTATTGATTTTCGCGAGCTTGTAAAAGATTTGGCAGCTATTTTTCGGACAAGAATCGAATTAAGACAGATTGGTGTTCGTGATGAAGCAAAAATGCTAGGTGGTATTGGTCCATGTGGCCGAATGCTTTGCTGTTCTACTTTTTTAGGGGATTTTGAACCTGTATCCATAAAAATGGCAAAAGATCAAAATTTATCGTTAAATCCTGCAAAAATCTCAGGGTTATGTGGCCGATTGATGTGTTGTTTAAAGTATGAAAATGATGAATATGAGGCAGCGAAAGAGCAGCTTCCAGATTTAGATGAGAAGATCCAAACACCGCATGGTCTTGGTCGTGTAATCGGATTAAATATTTTAGAAAGATTAATTCAAGTGGAATTGGTAGACAAGGAACGGATAGTAGAGTATACGTTAGATGAATTAATGAATAAAGGGGTCGTTTCGAGTCAAACCACAGATTAATGAGGTGGATGCTTGTGGAGAAAAAAGATATTTTTGCAGCAGTTTCCAGTATGGAAGAGCAAATTGGACATCTCTATAAACAGTTGGGAGAGTTAAAGCAGCATCTCGCAGAGCTACTGGAAGAAAACCAACATATTAAATTGGAAAATGAAAATTTGCGGAATCGTTTTGAAGAAGTTCAGAATAAGCAGAAACAGAAATCGAATAAGCAAAAAGAAATAAAGCCTAAAATAGATATCGGTGAAGGATATGATAATTTAGCACGCCTGTACCAGGAAGGTTTTCATATTTGCAATTTGCATTATGGAAGTGTACGTAAAGAAGGGGATTGCTTATTCTGTTTATCATTTTTAAATAAAAAATAAAATTACCTTTCCAATAAATTGGAAAGGTAATTTTTTGTACATATAACCAAAATAGAAGTAATGGACGTTAGACTGTTATAAACATAGGTAAATTGTCTTAACGTTTGCTAAAATAAAGTTTGAATGATAAGGAAGGAAAGAACGATATGCAATTGTATGGAGATGAACGTTTAGATTATTTACTATCAAAAGATATGAAAATTATTCAAAGCCCATCAGTATTTAACTTCTCATTAGATGCAGTATTATTGGCGAACTTTGCATGGATGCCCATTCAGAAAGGAAATGTATTAGATTTGTGTACGGGCAATGCAGTGATTCCTCTTTTATTAAGTTCTCGTACGAAAGGAAAGATTACGGGAGTTGAAATACAAGAGCGTATTTACAATATGGGTGTTAGAAGTGTTCAATATAATGATTTAGAAGAGAGAATCCAGCTTATTCATGGAGATTTAAAACATATGCCAGAGCAATTGGGACGACATCAGTTTGATGTTGTTACATGCAATCCGCCATACTTTCAAACGCCAAAACCATCTGAGCAAAATTTAAATGAACATTTAGCAATCGCTCGTCATGAAATTATGTGCACACTAGAAGATGTTGTACGTGTTAGCAGCCAACTTGTTAAGCAAGGAGGAAAAGTTGCTTTTGTACATCGACCTGGTCGTTTGCTTGATATTGTAATGCTTATGAGAAAATATAAGATTGAGCCAAAGCGCCTTCAATTTGTATATCCAAAAGCAGGTAAAGAGGCTAATACATTATTAATCGAGGGTATTAAAGACGGGAATGCAGACTTAAAAATTTTGTCACCCCTTTTTGTATATGAAGAGAATAATAAATATACGAAGGAAATGAATGCAATTTTATATGGAGCAGAATAAACATTATTTTTATGTTGTGGAATGCGCTGATGGAAGCTACTATGCGGGATATACAAACCATTTAGATAAGCGAATCAAGGCTCATAATAGTGGAAAAGGAGCACGTTATACAAGAGCAAGACGTCCTGTTATATTAAAATACTTTGAAACTTACGAAGAAAAAAGAACTGCGATGCAGGCAGAATATCGGTTCAAGCAGCTAAAACGGAAGCAAAAAGATGAGTATATACAAAAAGGAGATTATTATGTGGCAGCAAAAAAGTTTTCAGATGAATGAGAGAGGAACATTATACTTAGTTCCTACTCCAATTGGTAATTTGGAAGATATGACATTTCGTGCAATTCGTATGTTAAAAGAAGCAGACTTTATTGCAGCAGAAGATACAAGGCAAACGAAAAAGCTATGTAATTACTTTGAAATTGAAACGCCAGTAATGAGTTATCATGAGCATAATAAAGAAGTGAGCGGGCGGAAAATTTTAGATATGTTAGAACAAGGGAAAACAGTAGCGCTTGTCAGTGATGCGGGTATGCCGTGTATATCAGATCCTGGCTATGACATTGTTGTTCAAGCAGTGGCAGAGCAGTACACAGTTGTCCCTCTTCCTGGACCAAATGCTGCACTTACAGCATTAATTGCATCAGGGTTAGAAACAAAACACTTTTATTTCTATGGTTTTTTACAGCGTCATAAAAAAGAACGTAAGGCAGAATTAGAGAAACTACGTTATATTCCAGATACAATGATGTTTTATGAGGCACCGCATCGACTAGGCGAAACTTTAGTATCTATGAAAGAGGTATTAGGGAATAGAAACGTTGCATTATGTCGTGAGCTTACGAAAAAATTTGAAGAATTTATTCGCGGTTCTTTAGAAGAAGTTATTCATTGGGCAAAGGAAAATGAAGTGCGTGGCGAATTTTGTGTTTTAGTAGAGGGTTCTACAGAAGAAGCAGTTAGCGAAGCGGCATGGTGGGAATCATTAACGGTTGAGGAACATGTCGAATACTACATAGAGGAGAAAGGCCTTTCTTCTAAAGAAGCAATTAAAGTTGTTACAAAAGATCGGAATATGTCGAAAAGAGACGTATATCAAGCATATCATGTTGAAAAAAAATAAAGCTTCTCTAAAAGAGAAGCTTTATTTTGCTGCTGCGATAAATTGTTGCAATTCAGTTAAGATTTGCTCTGCGCCTTCTGGGCTTAAAATGATTTTACCTTCAGCTAATGAAAGGTTGCTATCAGAAACTTCACCAGTTACTTGGCAAGTCATGTTTGGTTTATATTTTTTTAAGATGATTTTTTCATCATCAACGTAGATTTCAAGAGCATCCTTTTCTGCAATACCTAGTGTGCGACGTAATTCAATTGGAATTACAACGCGGCCTAATTCATCAACTTTACGAACAATACCAGTAGATTTCATAATTTGTTTTCCTCCTCATATTCTGCAAGTCTATTTTAATTCGCCATTTTTCGACAAAATACCCTATGAACATATGATACCAATCATTTACATTTCCGTCAATTCTTTAATTATAAAATTTATAAAAGTTTTGTAGATTTTCGCATCTATTTATAAATTTTAAAAATGATATAACGACCCCTTTATTTTAGGGGAGACGAGAGCAACTGGTCGTGCTTAGAAGCGCGCTCAGGTCATTTTTTATTTTGCACCGTAGCGACTTATATGTCGAAAAAGTGTATATATTTATTATATATACTAAAAAATAATAGATGTATAGAAAGATTTATTTTATTCTTAAAATTTTAATGATAGTGTCGAAATCTAGAAATGTATATTTTTTATTAATATGAGTAATAGATGATAAAGATATCGTACATACACTCGTCTTTATACGTAAGTTTTTGATATACTGTTTATAAATACATATGAGGTCATTTGGGAGGTTTAAAACAATGACAGAGGAAAATAAGACCTTTTACATTACAACTCCGATTTATTATCCAAGTGGAAAGCTTCACATCGGACATGCTTATACGACAGTAGCGGGAGATGCAATAGCACGCTATAAACGTATGCAAGGATACGATGTGTACTACTTAACAGGCACTGATGAACACGGGCAAAAGATTCAAAAAAAAGCAGAAGAATTAAATGTTACACCACAAGCATACGTTGATAACATCGTAGCGGGAATTAAAGAACTGTGGGGTAAAATGGATATTTCTTATGACGATTTTATTCGTACAACCGAGGACCGTCATAAAGAAGTTGTAGAAAAAATCTTTAAACAACTTGTTGATCAAGGTGATATTTATCTTGATGAATATGAAGGTTGGTATTCTGTACAAGATGAAACGTTTTATACAGAGCATCAACTTGTTGATCCAGTGATGGAGAATGGAAAAATAGTTGGTGGGAAGAGCCCGGATAGTGGCCATCAAGTAGAACTTGTTCGTGAAGAATCCTACTTCTTTAGAATGGGGAAATATGTAGATCGACTATTAAAGTTTTATGAAGATAATCCAAGCTTCATTCAACCAGAATCACGTAAAAATGAAATGATTAATAATTTCATTAAACCAGGGTTAGAAGATTTAGCTGTTTCCCGTACTTCTTTTGATTGGGGTGTTCGTGTACCCGGTAATCCGAAGCATGTTATTTACGTATGGGTAGATGCATTATCTAACTATATTACAGCATTAGGTTATGGAACGGCGAATGAAGAAAAGTATAAAAAATATTGGCCAGCAGATGTTCATTTAGTAGGAAAAGAAATTGTTCGTTTCCATACAATTTATTGGCCAATTATTTTAATGGCTCTTGATTTACCACTTCCGAAAAAAGTATTTGCGCATGGTTGGATTTTAATGAAAGACGGAAAAATGAGTAAATCAAAAGGGAATGTAGTAGATCCAGTGACGTTAATTGATCGTTATGGTCTAGATGCACTTCGTTATTATCTTCTTCGTGAAGTGCCGTTTGGATCAGATGGCGTATTTACACCAGAAGGATTTGTTGAGCGTATTAATTTTGATCTTGCGAATGATTTAGGAAATCTATTAAATCGTACAGTAGCAATGATTGATAAATATTTTGACGGAGAAATCCCAGCATACAAAGCAAATGTAACGGATTTTGATGAGGCTTTAGTAACATTTGCAAAAGATACACTGCAAAAAGTGGAAGATGCTATGGAAAACATGGAGTTTTCAGTAGCGCTAAGCACAATTTGGCAGCTTGTTAGCCGTACAAATAAATATATTGACGAAACACAGCCATGGGTATTAGCAAAAGATGAAAACAATCGCGAGAAACTGGCTTCTGCTATGGCGCATCTTGCAGAAATGCTTCGTCAAACAGCAATTATGTTAATGCCATTCTTAACAGAAACACCAGGGAAGATCTTTGAACAAATTGGAATTACAGATGAAGAATATAAAACATGGAGTAGCCTTTCTACAATTGGCTGCATTCCAGCTGGTACAAAAGTTGTAAAAGGCCAGCCTGTATTCCCACGTTTAGAAGTAGAAGTAGAAGTAGAATATATTAAAGAACAAATGAAAGGATCTGCTCCAAAAGTAGAAGAAAAGAAAGAAGCAGCGCCAGAGGTAGAAGAAATTACAATAGATGATTTCTTTAAAGTAGACTTGCGCGTAGCAGAAGTATTGGATGCAGAGCCTGTGAAAAAAGCAGACAAACTGTTAAAGATCCAACTTGATTTAGGAACAGAAAAACGACAAGTTGTCTCTGGAATCGCTAAATTTTACTCCCCAGAAGAGTTAAAAGGGAAAAAAGTCATTTGTGTTACAAATTTAAAACCAGTAAAACTACGTGGTGAGTTATCACAAGGTATGATTTTAGCGGGTGAAGAAAATGGAAAATTGTCGTTAGCGACGGTCGACCAAAACTTACCAAATGGTACAAAAATTAAGTAATAACGACAAAACGAGAGATGTTTCACGTGTAACATTCGTGAAGCATCTTTTTTCTTGTCGAAAATCTTTCTAAAATTTCTTTTTTTGTATCAAAATTGTAATGTAGTTGTTATTGCGGTGTTAGGAAAGTAATTTTTTCCTATGATAGAATTTATTTCAAATAAAAGGAGTTCTTATTATGTTATTCGATACGCATTCACATTTAAATGCAGAGCAATTTAAAGAGGATTTACAGGAAGTAATTGCAAGAATGAAAGAAGTAGGTGTTTCTTATACAGTTGTAGTTGGTTTTGATGAGGTGACTATCAAAAAGGCAATAGAATTGGCAGAGACATATGATTTTATTTATGCAGCTGTTGGTTGGCATCCTGTTGATGCAATTGATATGACAGAAGAACATCTAAAATGGTTGGAAGAGTTAGCGGCTCATCCAAAAGTTGTTGCACTTGGTGAAATGGGCTTAGATTATCATTGGGACAAATCTCCGAAAGAAGTGCAAAAAGAGGTATTTCGTAAGCAAATTAGGCTAGCAAGAAAGGTAAATTTACCAATCATTATACATAATCGAGAAGCAACGCAAGACATCGTAGATATTTTAAAAGAAGAAAATGCATCCGAGGTAGGCGGAATCATGCACTGTTATAGCGGCGGTGTTGAAGTTGCAAAACAGTGTGTGGAGATGAATTTTCTTATTTCATTAGGCGGTCCAGTAACCTTTAAAAATGCGAAGAAGCCAAAAGAAGTTGCGATGGAAATTCCAATGGAACAACTTTTAATCGAAACAGATTGTCCGTATTTAACTCCTCATCCGTTTCGTGGAAAACGAAATGAACCGAGCTATGTAAAGCTCGTTGCAGAGGAAATTGCAAAATTAAAAGGACTATTCTATGAAGAAGTAGCGATCAAAACAACAGAAAATGCAAAAAAACTATTCGGCATTCAATAATGAGAAGTAGAGGGGGGGATTCCTCCTCTTTTTCTCCCTTCACCTATGTTTATCTTCAGATGAGTAACACTACTAGAAATAGTGGGAGAATGAGAATTAATAATTCTGATCTAGACAGGGAGGGTATTTTATTGTGATTGTAAATGCTAAAAGTTTATTATCCAGGTTAGAAGTGAGCAAAAAATTAGTAGTAAGATTTACGAGTGCATTAATTATTTCAGGATCTGTTGGGACAGTAGCGTATGCGGGAACAACAGATAAAATAACGATTGAAGTAGATGGACAGAAACAAGAAATTTATACACATGCGAATACTATAAGCGAGCTCTTGCAGGAAGAAAAAATTCAAGTGTCAGAAAAAGATCACATATATCCAGCACTTTCTACAAAAATTAAGGATGAAATGAAAGTAGTTGTAGAAAAAGCGAAGCCATTTATGGTTATAGTGGATGGGAAAGAGAAACAAGTACAATCAACAACAAAAACAGTAAAAGACTTGTTAGTAGAAGAACATATTGAAGTTAGTGAACATGATAAAGTATATCCTAGTTTGCATACATCGTTAGAAGGTACGCAAAAAATTATGATTCAAAAAGCATTCCCGGTTACATTACACGTTGGCGGTCAAGAACAGCAAGTGTGGTCAACTTCGACTACTGTCGCTAACTTTTTGAAAGAACGACAAGTGTCACTAAGTGAAATGGATAGAGTAGAACCAGCCTTACAGGAAGTGATGCAGCAAAATATGAAGGTCAAAGTGGTTCGAGTAGAAAAAGTAAGCGATGCAGTGGAAGAACCAATTCCCTTTACTGAATTGAGACAAGAAGATTCTTCACTCCGTAAGGGGACAGAAAAAGTAATTCAAGAAGGAATAGAAGGAAAAAAGAAGAAAGTATTTGCAGTCATAAAAGAGGACGGGAATGAAGTTTTAAGAAACTTACAGAAAGAAGAAATCGTACAAGAAGAAAAAAATCGCATTGTAGCTGTTGGTACAAAAGAAGAAGAGTCTATTTTAGGTGATGTAGGGGGCGCAGTTGCCAACGAATTTTATGTGGAAGCAACAGCTTACTCACCGTACTGCGGGGGATGCCAAGGTGTAAGTGCAGGGGGCTATAATTATAGGGAAAATCCAAATATGAAATTAATTGCAGTAGATCCGCGGATTATTCCTCTTGGAACAAAGGTATGGGTAGAGGGATACGGACATGCAGTTGCTGGTGATACGGGCGGAGCGATTAAAGGGAATCGTATTGATGTTCTTATGCCAACAGAATCACAGGCTGAAGTTTGGGGAAGAAAACGAGTGAAGATTAAAGTGTTACAATAATAGGGTAAGCAGAGGGATTTTTTCTCCTCTGCTTTTTAAATTGTATGAACTAGGAAAATAATAATGGAAAAGTAGGCGTTTTTTTGTTTTACTAATTAGAGATGTGAAATGAGTGTGGAGGAAGTTATGAAGATTAAAGAAATAATTGTTGTAGAAGGTAAGGATGACACGGTTGCCATTAAGCGTGCAGTAGATGCAGATACAATTGAAACGAACGGTTCGGCAATTGGAGATCATGTAATTGAACAGGTGAAATTGGCGCAACAAACACGAGGTGTTATTATTTTTACAGATCCTGATTACCCCGGGGAACGCATTCGTAAAATTATTTCTGAGAAAGTGCCAGGATGTAAACATGCCTTTTTACCGAAAGAAGAAGCATTAGCGAAGCGAAAGAAGGGCGTTGGCATTGAGCATGCGTCTAACGAATCGATTAGACGCGCTTTGGAAAGTTTACATGGGGAGATGGAAGAGTACACGAGCGAAATTCATTGGATTGACTTAGTAGAAGCGGGGCTTGTTGGTGGAGAAAAAGCAAAGAGCCGCAGAGAACGAATGGGTAAGCTATTAAAAATCGGTTATACAAATGCAAAACAGTTACATAAACGTTTGCAAATGTTTCAAATTTCAAAGCAGGATTTTGCAAAAGCGTATAAGCAAGTATTACAGGAGGAAAAGAAATGAAAGATATCGCAACGCCAAATCGTACGAAAGATATTGTTGAAAAGTATGGATTTTCATTTAAAAAGAGTTTAGGGCAAAACTTTTTAATTGATACAAATGTATTAAATCGGATTGTAGATCACGCGGAGATTGGATCTGAGAGCGGGGCAATTGAGATTGGGCCTGGTATTGGAGCATTAACAGAACAACTGGCAAAACGTGCTAAGAAGGTAGTGGCGTTTGAAATTGATCAACGTCTTTTACCGATTTTAGAGGAGACATTAGCGCCTTATGATAATGTAACGGTAATTAATAAGGATATTTTAAAAGCTGATGTAAATACAGTATTTCAGGAGCAGTTTGAAGAAGGCCAAGACGTAATGGTGGTAGCAAACTTACCATACTATGTGACAACACCAATTTTATTTAAGCTATTGGAAGAACAATTACCAGTGCGTGGCTTTGTTGTGATGATGCAAAAAGAAGTAGCAGATCGCTTAGCGGCTCGTCCAGGAACAAAAGATTATGGTTCGTTGTCAATTGCCATTCAATATTATACAGAACCAGAAACGGTGATGACGGTTCCGCGTACAGTATTTGTACCACAGCCAAATGTTGATTCAGCGGTTATTCGTTTACTAAGACGTCCAAAACCGCTTGTGGAAGTAAAAGATGAAGCGTTCTTCTTTGAAGTAGTGCGTGCTAGCTTTGCGCAGCGACGTAAAACATTAATGAATAACCTATCTAATAATTTAAATGGTTTTCCAAAGGATAAAGTATTACTTGAACGTATACTAGCGGAGGTTGAAATTGATCCGAAGCGAAGAGGCGAAACTTTATCTATCGAAGAGTTTGCAAAGTTAAGCAACGCTTTATTTTTGCATAAAATGTAAAAGGTAGCTCGTTTCGAGCTGCCTTTTTTGTCACCTTTTTCCTATAAGTTCATAGGCTAAAACAGAACGTAGTGAGTTATATGTCCCTACGAGTTTGGAGGTAAAAGGATGGCTGTACACGTTGGAGATTTAGTGGAGAGAAAGTCTTATAAGCGTGACCTTCTTTTTCGAGTAACAGAAATAAAAGACACGATAGCAATTTTGTTTGGGGAAGAATTTCGGCTCGTAGCAGATGCACCGATAGAAGATTTAGTTCTTGTCGATCAACGGGATTATACGAAAAGAGTGAAACAGGAACGAGAAACAATGGAAAAGACATATCGCTTATTTCAACAAGATTATGTATTAATGAGAGAGCGGCAAGAATATCAGTCAACAGGCGGCTATGCAAGTGAAGTAAATTATTTTCAAATGCCAGGTAAAGTGCTTCATCTTGATGGAGATCCTTTATATTTAAGGAAGTGCTTAGATTTATATACGAAAATAGGTGTGCCTGTACAGGGAATTCATTGTAAAGAAACGGAGATGCAAGAGAAGGTTTTAGATTTAATTGAGCATGCTCGTCCTGACATTTTAGTAATTACTGGGCATGATGCTTATACAAAATCAAAGGGAGAAATGGGAAATTTAGCAGCTTATCGTCATTCTAAGCATTTTGTACAGGCTGTACGTACAGTACGGAAAAAGTATCCTTCATTAGATCACCCAGTTATTTTTGCTGGGGCGTGTCAATCGCATTTTGAGGCTCTTATTCGAGCCGGAGCAAATTTTGCAAGTTCTCCGTCACGCATTAATATTCATGCGTTAGATCCAGTGTATGTTGTAGCAAAAGTGAGTTTTACATCTTTTATGGAACGAGTTAATGTTTGGGATGTGGTGCGCAATACAATAACTGGTGAGAAGGGACTTGGCGGAATTGAAACAAAGGGGATTTTACGAACAGGATTGCCCTTTCAATATTATGAAGAGTGAGCAAGGTAAGCATTTACCTTGCTTTTTATGTACGCGCTTTTTGAGATTTGGATAAAAAAGTATAAGAACGTACAGACTATATGTGTATAACTTGTATTTCTATACTTTCCATCCCAATTACAGCGAGGTGTAGCACGATATGTCAAAACGTTTAGACGAAATTAAAAGTGCACTGGACCATCATCTTGGTCAGAGGCTTATGCTAAAAGCGAATAGTGGAAGAAGAAAAACGATAGAAAGATCTGGTGTGTTGGCAGAAACATACCGTTCGGTTTTTGTCGTTCAACTTGATCAACAAGAGGATACATTTCAGCGTGTTTCCTATAGTTATGCAGACGTATTAACAGAAACTGTTGAGCTTACGTTTTATGATGCACAAGATAATGAAATCATGTTAGGTGAACAATCTGTTTAAGGATGGGGCTTGTTTAATTACATATATTTTCCGGATTTGAAGAAATTCGTAGTGTCACATACTAAATGTACCGTAGCGATAAAGGGGGACTTGCATTGAGTAGACGAAGAGGAGTCATGTCAAATAAATTTAAAGAAGAGCTTGCAAAAGAGCTTGGATTTTACGATGTCGTGCAAAAAGAAGGATGGGGCGGAATTCGTGCGAAAGATGCTGGTAACATGGTTAAACGGGCAATTGAGATTGCAGAGCAGCAATTGATGAAACAAAATCAGTAACAGTGAGATACTTCTATGCTACGGTAGCCGAGGGGATATTCCTCGGCTTTTTGCACGCGAAAAAGTTGTATTCGTATTATATAAGTAGTTTCATTCTTGATGCTTTTCGTTATAATTAGGAAAGTGTCATCGTTCTACTATAAATTTATGGTAAAATAAACGATAAAAGATTGAGTACATAGAGTAGGTGAATAGATTGAAGCTACTAGTTAAAGCACCAGCGAAAATTAATTTGTCGTTAGATGTACTAGGGAAAAGACCGGACGGCTATCATGAAGTTAAAATGATTATGACAACAATTGATTTAGCAGATCGGTTAGAACTAACAGAGTTATCTGAAGACCGGATTGAAATTGTATCTCATAACCGTTATGTCCCAGACGACCAAAGAAATTTAGCTTATCAGGCGGCAAGATTGTTAAAGAAACGTTTTCAAGTAAAAAAGGGAGTGTCTATTGCAATTGAAAAAACGATTCCGGTTGCAGCGGGCTTAGCAGGTGGAAGCAGCGATGCAGCTGCAGCATTAAGAGGTCTGAATCAATTATGGAATCTCGGACTTACAATTGATGAACTTGCGAAACTAGGTGCCGAGATTGGATCGGATGTATCGTTTTGTGTATACGGCGGAACTGCCATTGCAACGGGTCGAGGTGAGAAAATCGAACATATAAAGACACCTCCTTCTTGCTGGGTCATTTTGGCCAAACCACATATTGGTGTTTCTACAGCTGATGTATATGGGAATTTACAATTAAATCGTGTAACACATCCAGATGTAAATCGTATGGTTGAAGTAATTCAAAATGGTGATTATGAGGGAATTTGTCATGCTGTTGGCAATGTGTTAGAAGATGTAACATTTTCAATGCATCCTGAAGTGTCACATATTAAAGCTCAGATGAAACGTTTCGGTGCAGATGCGGTTTTAATGAGCGGTAGCGGCCCAACTGTTTTTGGTTTAGTTCGTCATGATTCACGCATGCACCGTATTTATAACGGGTTAAAAGGATTTTGTGACCAAGTATACGCAGTTCGTTTATTAGGAGAGCGAGAAGGTCTTGAATAAAGGCGTATAATAAGTTATGATTTGTTTAAAATATTCGTAATTTGAGGTGAGAGCATGAAGATTAGACGAAGTACAAGGTTAGTCGATATGACTTATTATTTGCTTCAAAACCCTCGTCAGTTAGTTTCTCTCACTTTTTTTGCTGAACGGTATCATTCTGCTAAATCTTCTATTAGTGAAGATTTAGTCATTATTAAACAAACGTTTGAACAACAAGGGGTCGGCACATTACAAACGGTACCAGGTGCAGCAGGAGGAGTGAAATATATCCCATATATAAGTCAGGAGGAAGCAAAGCAAATTATTGATGAGCTTTGTAATTTATTTGAGAATCCTGATCGTATTCTTCCGGGTGGTTATTTATATATGACGGATCTTTTAAGTAATCCGCGCTATATTAATGGTGCAGGGCGACTTTTTGCTTCTGTATTTGCAAGGCAGTCAATTGACGCTGTTATGACAGTTGCAACAAAAGGGATTCCTTTGGCATATGCAGTAGCAAATTATTTAGATGTTCCAGTCGTAATTGCTAGAAAAGATAATAAAGTAACAGAAGGCCCAACAGTAAGTATTAATTATGTATCAGGCTCTTCTAAGCGTATTCAAACGATGACATTAGCAAAGCGTAGTCTTCCTGAAGGTGCGAACGTATTAATCATTGATGATTTTATGAAGGCCGGCGGAACAGTGCAAGGCATGATGAGTATGCTTGAGGAATTTAATGCAAATGTTGTTGGCATTGGCGTTTTAGTGGAATCAAGTGATATTGAGGAAAGACTTGTAGATAACTTTGTTTCGTTAATTCGCTTGTCTGAAGTAGATGTGAGAGAAAAGACGATTCAAGTGGAAAAAGGAAATTATTCTTTAAGTCCATTTACTGATATGATTGTAGAAGTTGAATAAGATAAACAATCTTCTTATATAGGTTGTTTTCAAGAAGATCTTGTTCGTCAGAGTGAGGAAAAGATAAAGCGGCTGCTTTATCTTTTTTTATACTAATGGATAACAAGATTTTACGAATTGACTACTTTGTCACATTATTTACGAGCAGTAAGTTTTAGCAGGAGGTAAGCTCCCAAATTTGGAGGCTTACCTTCTGCTAAAACAATAGGCTCCTTGTTAGAGCCAATTTGTGAAAGTAGGATAAAAAATATAAAAGGGTGGGGAACGATGAAAGTAGTTCAAGCAAATGGGGTGCCGCAGGCAATTGGTCCATATTCACAAGGTATGATTGTAAATAATATGTTTTACAGTTCTGGACAAATTCCTTTAACAGTAAATGGTGAAGTTGTGGCTGGAGATATAAAGGACCAAACAGAGCAAGTGTTTCAAAATTTAAAGGCGGTATTAACAGAAGCAGGAGCATCGTTTGAGACGGTGGTAAAAACAACTGTATTTCTAAAAGATATGAATGATTTTAATGCGGTAAATGAAGTATATAGTACATATTTTTCTACGAATAAACCGGCACGCTCTTGTGTACAAGTAGTGAGATTACCAAAAGATGTATCCGTTGAAATTGAAGTTATTGCCCTTGTAAAATAAGAAATTGTAAGCGTTAACGTGTATTTATTTATATATTTCATTGATATAAAAATTTTTATCTTAAAAATTTTTGAAAAATTGAAGGAAAAATAGAACATTTGTGGAATTTATAGAAACATATCGCTTATTTAGAAAAAGGGTGGTGAACACAAGATGGAAGTGACTGACGTAAGATTACGCCGTGTAAACACAGAAGGCCGCATGAGAGCGATTGCCTCTATTACACTAGACCACGAATTTGTTGTTCATGATATTCGTGTAATTGATGGCAATAATGGATTATTTGTAGCAATGCCAAGTAAACGTACTCCGGATGGAGAGTTCCGTGACATTGCTCATCCAATTAATTCTAATACTCGTTCTAAAATTCAAGATGCGGTTTTAACTGAGTATCACCGTTTAGGCGAGTTAGAAGAAGTTGAGTTTGAAGAAGCTGGAGCTTCGTAAAATTCGAATAAGAAGAGCTCTAAAAGAAGAGCTCTATAATTTTGGCAAACTCCTGTAAATATTTACAGGAGTTTGTTGTTGTTTTCATATATTTTATACATCAATTTTGATTGTTCAACATACAAGCAGCGGCTATGCATAGCCAGATGCTCTCGCCCGTCTAAAAAGAAAGAGGATTTTTACATCATTTTCAAAATTTATACCTATAATAGCTACCTCTATTTTTTATGAAAAAGGAATAGTATAACGTATTTCATAAAAAGATATGAAATACTAAAACATTACATAAAAGTTATGGTAAAATTTAATAGTTATAAGGTGTTTCTTGAAATGTATGGTTATTTAGGATAATATTTTTAATGGATAAATAGGTTGCGATGGAGGGTCTATATGTCGAAAAGATATGCAGTGATTCTTGCAGCAGGAAAAGGCACACGTATGAAGTCAAGTTTATACAAAGTGTTGCATTCTGTATGCGGGAAACCGATGGTACAGCATGTAGTTGATCAAGTCTCTCAGCTAGAAGTGCAGAAACTTGTTACGGTTGTTGGACACGGCGCTGAAAAGGTACAAGATCAATTAGGAAGTGCGAGTGAATTTGCATTGCAAACGGAGCAGTTAGGAACAGCACATGCTGTTATGCAAGCAACTGACGCACTGGGGAACGAGAATGGAACAACATTAGTAATTTGTGGTGATACACCTCTTATTACAGCAGAAACAATGGAAGCATTATTAAAGCAGCATGAAGAATCAGGGGCAATGGCAACGGTATTAACGGCCTACATAGAAGAGCCTACTGGTTATGGACGAATTGTTCGCAATGAAAACGGTCACGTTGAAAAAATTGTTGAACATAAAGATGCAAATGAAGTAGAGCGAGCTATTAAAGAAATTAATACAGGTACGTATTGTTTTGATAATAAAGCGCTATTTGCTTCCCTTTCCAAAGTTTCTAATGAAAATGTGCAAGGGGAATATTACCTTCCAGATGTGATTGAGATTTTGAAAAATGAAGGTCATATTGTATCTGCCTATCAAACAGAGCATTTTGATGAAACGTTAGGAGTTAATGACAGGGTCGCTCTATCGCAAGCGGAAGACATTATGAAAAAACGTATTAACCATCAACATATGGTAAATGGTGTTACGATTATTGATCCGAATAACACGTATATTTCCGTCGATGCAAAAATTGGTAATGATACGGTTATTTATCCGGGAACAATTATTGAAGGTTATACTGTTATTGGATCAAATTGTGAAGTTGGACCGCATACAGTTATACGTGATAGTGAAGTGGGAGATAATACAACAATTCGTCAGTCTACTGTTCATGATAGTAAGATTGGTATTGATGTTGCTATTGGACCGTTCGCTCATATCCGTCCGCAATCTGTTATTGGTAATGAAGTTCGTGTTGGAAACTTTGTTGAAATTAAAAAGACTGTTTTCGGAAATAGAAGTAAAGCTTCTCACTTAAGCTATATTGGTGATGCAGAAGTGGGAGAAGATGTGAATCTTGGTTGTGGTTCTATTACGGTAAACTACGATGGCAAGAATAAATTTAAAACTGTAATTGGCGATGGTGTGTTTATTGGTTGTAACTCAAACCTTGTTGCTCCTGTAACAGTTGAAGATGGTGCTTATGTTGCAGCAGGTTCTACTATTACAGAAGATGTGCCAGCAAAAGCATTGTCAATTGCACGTGCACGTCAAACAAACAAAGAAGATTATGTTGATCAATTGCTGAATAAGAAAAATTCATAATGTGGAGGGTTAATCTAGATGTCGACTCAATATCTAAATTCTAATTTGAAAGTATTTTCTTTAAACTCTAACAAGGCGCTTGCTGAGCAAATTGCAAAGCACATTGGAGTAGAATTAGGAAAATGTTCTGTTGCACGTTTTAGTGATGGAGAAATTCAAATTAACATTGAAGAAAGTATTCGTGGTTGCGATGTATTTATCATCCAATCTACAAGTTTCCCAGTAAACGAGCATATTATGGAATTGCTTATTATGATCGATGCATTAAAACGTGCATCTGCGAAAACAGTTAACATTGTTATCCCTTACTATGGTTATGCACGCCAAGATCGTAAAGCGCGTTCTCGTGAGCCGATTACAGCGAAACTGTTTGCAAACTTACTTGAAACAGCGGGTGCTACTCGTGTAATTACTCTAGATTTACATGCTCCACAAATTCAAGGATTCTTCGATATTCCAATCGATCATTTAATGGGTGTACCTATTCTTTCTGATTACTTCCAAAAGAAAGGTCTTAAAGATATTGTAATCGTATCTCCTGACCATGGTGGTGTAACACGTGCACGAAAAATGGCAGATCGTTTAAAAGCGCCAATCGCTATCATCGATAAACGCCGTCCACGTCCAAATGTAGCGGAAGTAATGAATATCGTAGGTAATATCGAAGGTAAAACAGCAATTTTAATTGATGACATCATTGATACAGCTGGTACAATTACATTAGCAGCAAATGCTCTTGTAGAGAACGGTGCTTCTGAAGTATATGCTTGTTGTACACACCCAGTTTTATCTGGTCCAGCAATTGAACGTATTCAAAATTCAAATATTAAAGAGTTAGTTGTAACGAACTCTATCGTATTACCAGAAGAAAAGAAAATTGATAAAGTACAAGAACTTTCTGTTGCTCCATTAATTGGCGAAGCAATTATTCGTGTTTACGAAGAAGAATCTGTAAGTGTACTATTTAATTAATTGGATAGAATGAGACGTAACCAGTGTTGGTTACGTCTTTTCGTATCGAAAAAAGAAAGTGGTGTTACAATGAAATTAATAGTAGGACTTGGTAACCCAGGCAGAGAATATGAATTAACAAGGCATAACATTGGGTTTATGGCGATAGATGAATTATCTAGACGCTGGAATATCCCGTTAAATGAGCAAAAATTTAAGGGTTTATTCGGTGCGGGTTTTGTAAATGGAGAGAAAGTTATTTTATTAAAGCCACTTACATATATGAATTTATCTGGAGAAAGTATTCGCCCACTTATGGACTACTATAAAATTGATATTGAAGATTTTATAGTGATGTATGATGATTTAGATATGCCAGTTGGAAAATTACGTCTTCGTATGAAAGGCAGTGCGGGTGGACATAACGGTGTAAAATCAACAATTGCCCATTTAGGAACACAGGAATTTCAGCGCATTCGTATGGGAATTGATCGTCCTAAAAATGGCATGAAAGTGGTTGATTATGTATTAGGACGCTTTACAGCAGATGAGATGCCTGAAGTAAAACGAGCGATTGAAAAAAGTGCAGATGCGTGTGAAGAATGGTTGAAAACGCCATTTTTACAAGTTATGAACACCTTCAATAATTAACGTTTCCAAAATGGAATATTTTTTAATGCTTATATCCATAATAGTAATAATTGTGCAGCTAGGAGGAAGTTATGGACGGACATTATTACTGCAGACATTGTGGATGTAGAATAGGTAGTATTACAGCGGAAAAAGTATACGGCATTGTGCTAGGTCAACTAACAGAGCAAGAGCGATTAGAAATGATTCATTTTGATGAAAACGGAAATATATATATAAAAACAATTTGTGAATCGTGTCAAAAAACGCTCGCATCCTATCCAGAGTATTATGAGTATGAACTGTTCTTACAATGAAAATGAAACTTCTGTTAGATCATGTTTTTCTTATCAATAGTTAGCTAAACACACTGCTCCTTGTAATGGGAGGAACTTCCATCCTTATCTTTTCTAAATATGAAGATGAGAGAATTACAGCGATAAGGGATAGGATGTATTGCTTCGCTTTGGCTTGTCCAAAGCATTTTTCTGTTTTCTTTTTCCGAAATATTTGCATAAAATATAGTAGCTTGCTCTTTATGTTGAGAGGAGTTTTGAAAAATGATAGGTTTACTAGAGCAATTTTACGAAAATAAAGAAATACGATCAATTATAGATGGATTAGAGGAAGGTTTAAAAGAACAGCTTATCTCAGGTATGGCAACTTCTTCTCGTTCATTATTAATGGCTAGTTTATATAAAAAAACAAAGCAGTCGCAGCTTGTTATAACGCATAATTTATATCAGGCGCAAAAGGTGTATGAGGATTTAGTTTCGTTAATTGGAGAGAAGAATGTTTGGTTATATCCTGTAAATGAATCTATTGCATCAGAAATCGGTGTTGCGAGCCCAGAATTGAAGTCACAGCGCATTGAAGTGTTGAATCGCTTAGCGGCTGGAGAAAGTGGAATTATTGTAGCCCCTGTTGCTGGTTTGCGGCGTTTTTTACCGACAAAAGAGATGTGGAAGACACAGCAAATTGAATTGAAAATGGGACAAGAAATTGAGCTTGATGAACTGCTTCGCATGTTAACGACTATGGGTTATGAACGTAAATCTATGGTAGAGGCACCGGGTGAATTTAGTGTTCGCGGTGGGATATTAGATATCTATCCATTAACAGAAGAATTGCCAGTTCGTATTGAATTTTTTGATACTGAAGTAGATTCCATCCGTTCCTTTACTGTAGAAGAACAACGCTCGCAAGAGAAGATGGATAGCATATCATTTGGCCCAGCTACTGAATTTGTATTTTCTAAAGAAGAAGTAGCATTTGGAATTCAGAAGCTAGAATCAAGTTTAGTTCATACATTAAAAAAAGTATCTGATGAGAAACTAAAAACAACAATATTAGAAACTGTTACATATGAATTAGAATTATTGAAAAACGGACAGACCATTGAGCAGATGTTCAAGTATTTATCTTTATTTTATAAGGAACCTGCTAGTCTAATAGAATATTTACCGGAAAACGGTGTGGTTATTCTAGACGAGGTCTCTCGAATTCAAGAAACAGCAGATCATTTAGAAACAGAAGAAGCAGAATGGTATATATCGCTTCTTGGAGAAGGAGCGATTGTTCAAGATTTAACTTTTTCTCATAGTTTTTCCCAATTTTTGAACCATAAAAAACGAAATTTCTTATACTTAACTTTATTCTTACGTCATATTCCATATACAAATCCGCAAAATATTGTGAATTTGACATGTAAAACAATGCAAGACTTTCACGGTCAAATGAATTTATTGAAAACAGAAATTGATAGATGGACGAAAAGTAGGTTTACAACAGTTGTATTAGGTGCAAATGAAGAAAGAACGAAGAAGTTGCAGAATATTTTAAATGATTATGATATTGAAGCAGATATTATTGAAGGAACGGATGTATTGCTCCCAGGTCGTATTCAAATTGCGGTGGGTGATTTACATGCAGGTTTTGAAATGCCAATGCAAAAGCTGGCGATTATTACCGAAAAAGAATTGTTTAATAAAAAGGTAAAAAAATCACAGCGTAAGCAAAAACTTTCGAATGCGGAGAGAATTAAAAGCTACTCTGAATTAAAAGTTGGTGATTACGTTGTTCACGTAAATCACGGTATCGGTAAATTTTTAGGAATTGAAACATTAGAAATTAATGGTGTTCATAAAGATTATTTGCATATCAAGTATCAAGGAAATGACAAGCTATACGTTCCGATTGAACAAATTGATCAAGTACAAAAGTATGTGGGATCCGAGGGGAAAGACCCAAAGATTTATAAATTAGGTGGAAATGATTGGAAGAAAGTTAAGACAAAGGTAGAAAAATCCGTTCAAGATATTGCAGATGATTTAATTAAGCTGTATGCAGAGCGCGAAGCATCAAAAGGTTATGCTTTTACTCCGGATACATCTGAGCAACAGGAGTTTGAATCATCATTTCCTTATCAAGAAACAGAAGATCAGTTACGCTCAATTGAAGAAATCAAGAAGGATATGGAGCGCGGTCGTCCGATGGATCGTCTGCTTTGCGGCGATGTTGGATATGGAAAAACTGAAGTTGCGATCCGGGCTGCTTTTAAAGCGATTATGGATGAAAAGCAAGTTGCAATTTTAGTGCCGACAACGATTTTAGCACAGCAGCATTATGAAACAATTCGAGAGCGATTCCAAGATTATCCGGTTAATATCGGGTTATTAAGTCGCTTCCGTACAAGAAAACAGCAAAATGAAACGATTAAAGGATTAAAAGATGGTACTGTTGATGTTGTTATCGGTACACACCGTCTTCTGTCAAAGGATGTCATATATAAAGATTTAGGATTACTTATTATTGATGAGGAGCAGCGGTTTGGTGTAACGCATAAAGAAAAAATTAAGCAATTAAAAGCTAATATCGATGTACTAACATTAACAGCAACGCCAATTCCGCGTACGCTTCATATGTCTATGTTGGGTGTTCGCGATTTATCTGTTATTGAAACACCGCCAGAAAATCGGTTCCCGGTGCAAACGTACGTTGTGGAATATAATCCAGCGTTAATAAGAGAAGCGATTGAACGTGAACTGGCACGAGGAGGGCAAATATATTTCTTATATAATCGTGTTGAAGATATTGAGCGAAAAGTAGACGAAATTTCAATGCTCGTTCCTGATGCGCGTGTAACTTTTGCGCATGGAAAGATGAATGAAGGTGAATTAGAATCGGTTATGCTCTCCTTCTTAGAGGGGCAGCACGATGTACTCGTAAGTACAACAATTATTGAAACAGGTGTTGATATTCCGAATGTAAATACATTAATTGTGTTCGATGCAGATCGTATGGGATTATCGCAGTTGTATCAGTTGCGTGGTCGGGTAGGACGTTCTAATCGTGTTGCCTATGCGTATTTCACATATAAGCGGGATAAAGTGTTATCTGAGGTTGCAGAAAAGCGTCTGCAAGCCATTAAAGAATTTACAGAGCTAGGTTCTGGATTTAAAATTGCGATGCGTGATTTGTCTATCCGCGGAGCAGGTAATTTATTAGGTGCAGAGCAACATGGATTTATTGATTCCGTTGGTTTTGATTTATATTCACAAATGTTAAAAGATGCAATTGAACAGCGAAGAGGTACGGGGGCAGAAGAGCAAACGCTTGATGTCGAGATTGATCTAGAAGTAGATGCATATTTACCAGATGCATATATTTCCGATAGCAAACAAAAAATCATGATGTATAAGCAGTTTAGGGGCGTTTCTACTATTGAGGATATTGAAGAGTTACAAGAAGAAATGATTGATCGCTTTGGTGACTATCCACAGGAAGTTGGATATTTACTACAAATTGCAAATATTAAAGTGTTAGCAACGCAAGAAGGAATCGAATTGATTAAGCAAACGAAACAAGAAGTGACACTGTTGTTTTCAGAAAAAGCTAGTCAAAATATTGATGGTGGAAAATTATTTATGCTTGGAAGCAGCTTTGGGCGCATGATTGGTCTTGGTATGGAGGGTTCACGCCTGAAAATTGTGATGAATGTGCGTGAACTAGAAGTAGCAAAGTGGCTTACAATCGCTGAAAATTTATTAAAAGGTTTAAAAGATGTGAAAAAAGAAGAGATAAATGCTTAAATGAGAATAAAAAATAACATTCGACGTGCATAGAAGAACTAATGTGTAAAATACTATGTTTAATAGTTGGTGATTTTTACATGAACAGGTAAAACACCACTTTTATCATCAGTAGAAAGTGAGGCAGCATTAGAATGAAAGCAACTGGAATTGTACGTCGAATTGATGATTTAGGAAGGGTTGTTATTCCGAAAGAAATTCGCAGGACTCTCCGTATTCGGGAAGGTGACCCGTTAGAAATTTTTGTTGATCGCGATGGAGAAGTTATTTTAAAGAAATATTCTCCAATTAGCGAATTAGGTGATTTTGCTAAAGAATATGCAGATGCTTTATATGATAGTTTAGGGCATAATGTACTTGTTTGTGACCGCGATTCAATTATTGCTGTTTCTGGCGTGTCCAAAAAAGAATACTTAAATAAAAGCGTTGGAGATTTAGTTGAGAAAGCGATGGAAGAACGCAAATCGGTTGTTATGACAGACGAAAGTGAAATTTCGATTACTGATGGAGTGGCCGAAAAGGTACAATCTTATACAATCGGTCCGATTATCGCAAATGGTGATCCAATTGGAGCTGTTATTATTTTTTCAAAAGAAGCAATCATTAGTGATGTAGAACATAAGGCTGTGGATACAGCGGCAAGCTTCCTAGCAAAACAAATGGAACAATAAAGCTCTCACCAATCGGGCTCTAACAGGCAGTTAATCTTCATGATGTACTCGAATAAACTGCCTGTTAGAGCTAAGCTAATCCTATGGGTGGTACAGTTTTGTGATACACCGTAATGTACTGTGGAATTATATATTTATGTAAAGGTAGCGTTTTGCTACCTTTTTTTATATGATCACATTGAAAGTGAAAAGCTGTTTTTTTCTTTATGATATAATACGTAGGATGAGTATAGAAAAAGGGAGATTGTATGGTTATGGAGACGAAGAAGTACCACGCTTTTTGGCGCGGAGCGATTATATTAACAATTGCGAGCTTTGTTACAAAAGTATTGAGCGCCTTTTACCGTATTCCATATCAAAATATAGCTGGTGATATTGGTTTTTATATTTATCAGCAAATTTACCCGTTTTACGGGTTTTGTTTAATTTTAACGACATATGGTTTTCCAATCATTATTTCAAAAATGATTGCAGAACGTTTAGAGCGAGGAGAACGGAAAGAAGCAGAATCTATTATATGTATTTCTTTTTGGTTTTTATTAGCTATTGGGATCATAGGGTGTAGTGCATTATTCTTCGGCGCACATACAATTGCATCTTTAATGGGAGATGCGAATTTAGAAAAGTTAATTTGCGTTATTGCATTTTCTTTTTTATTAATGCCATTTCTCGCGGTAGCAAGAGGTTATTTCCAAGGGGTTGGAAATATGATGCCAACGGCTATATCACAGGTAATAGAACAAACGATTCGCGTATCCATTATCGTGTTTTTATCATTATTCCTCATAAAAAAAGGATTTGATTTATATACGGTGGGAGCAGGTGCTATGTTTGGCTCTATAGCAGGTGGTTTTATTGGTGTGATTGTAATGCTGTTTTATTTGCGAAAAGACTTTAGTTCTATTTTTCTGCAAAGTTTTAAAGGGATGTTCAATAAAAAGGCCATTATTCGTACGTTGTTTTGGCAAGGGATTGCAATTTGTGTTAGTAACTTAGTGTTAATTTTTATACAAATGGCAGATTCTATTTCACTTTATAGCTTACTTGTTCAGAACGGGGAGCCAGTAGAAATAGCAAAAACTCTAAAGGGGATATATGATCGCAGCATTCCTCTTATGCAGCTTGGAACGGTCGTGACAACATCGTTTTCACTTTCTTTAACCCCGATGATTTCGGCTGCAAAAGAGAGAGGAGATCAAGCATTCATTCGCAAAAAAGTACAGCTAGCAATTAAAATTACATTTGTAATTGGGATTGCTGCATCATTAGGACTCGCGAGTATTATTCGTCCGACAAATATTATGTTATTTGCAAATGATGATGGTTCCGTTGTGTTAGGGCTTTTATCTATTTCTATTTTGTTTAGTTCATTAGCAATTACAACTGCATCTATTTTGCAAGGATTAGGGCAAATAGTAAAACCAGCTGTATATGTTGTGATTGGTGCATGTGTGAAATTATTACTCAATTATATATTCATGCCGCATTTTGGTGTGATTGGTGCAGCGATTGCAACTGTAATTGCGTTGTTGTGTATTGCCATATTGAATAGTGTATTACTGATTCGAGAGGTTAATGAGCCGCTTATACAGAAAACTCCTATTGTAGGTGTGACAATTGGAGCATTAAGTATGGTGCTGGTGCTTGCTTGCTGTATGTATATGTTTGAGTGGTTTGGATTACAAGCTAACGAGGAGCATAGAGGGTTAGCGGCGATTCAAGCGTTATTATGTGTTGGTGTTGGCGGTTTACTGTATGTATTTTTAATTTTAAAGCTGCAAGTATTTACAGCGCAGGAAATTGGAACGGTTATGAAACAAGAAAAAGTACAAACTTCTTTGAAGAAGAGTGGATAGAGGTGGGCTATATGAAAAGAACAATTACGATTTTAGGATTAGGAGCTGGTGAGTTAGACCAGCTTACAATGGGCGTATATCGAAAGGTGAAAGCAGCAGCACACATGTATGTTCGAACAAAAGAACATCCAGTTATAGAGGAGCTCGAGAAAGAAGGTGTATTATACACATCTTTTGATGCTGTATATGAAGCGTACGATACATTTGAAGAAGTGTATGAAACAATTTCTAACACATTGATTGAAAAAGCTAAGGATGCTGACATTTTATATGCAGTTCCAGGTCATCCGCTTGTAGCAGAGCGTACTGTACAACTTTTGCTGCAAAAAGGAGAAAAAGAGAATATTGATGTGCGCATCGAGGGTGGGCAAAGCTTTTTAGACCCAATGTTTACAAGTTTGAAAATCGATCCAATTGAAGGGTTTCAGTTAATTGATGCGACGTCACTTGAAAGAGGACAATTAGAGCTTCGTCAGCACTTAATTTTCTGCCAAGTGTATGATGCATTTATTGCATCTGAGGTCAAACTAACATTAATGGAAATGCTTCCGGATGATTATGAAGTATACATTGTGACTGCGGCAGGAACTTCATTTGAACAAGTGAAGAAAGTACCACTCTATTTATTAGATCATGAGGCTGAGCTAAATAATTTAACGAGTGTGTACGTGCCGCCAGTGTTAAATCGACAATCATTGTATCAAGAATTTGCTGTATTACGTGATATTATTGCGGAGCTACGCGGGCCAAATGGATGCCCATGGGATAAAAAGCAAACGCATCAAACTTTAAAGAAATATTTAATTGAAGAAGCATATGAGGTGTTAGAAGCTATTGATGAGGAAGATGACGATCATCTTGTTGAAGAGCTTGGCGATGTTCTATTGCAAGTTATGCTTCATGCACAAATTGGTGAAGATGAAGGTTGGTTCTCGATTGATGATGTCATTCGCACGTTGTCTGAAAAAATGGTCCGTCGTCACCCTCATGTATTCGGAGATGTTAGTGTAGAGACCGCTGATGATGTTATTACGAATTGGGAAGAAATTAAGAAACAAGAAAAAGGAAATGTAAAAGAGTCTATCCTATCAGGTGTTCCGAAAAGTTTACCACAGTTAATGCGCGCTTATGAAATTCAAAAAGAAGCAGCAAAGGTTGGTTTTGACTGGGATCATATTAAACCAATGATGGAAAAAGTAGATGAGGAATGGGAAGAATTTCAACATGAAGTAACGGTAATGGATGAAAAGAAGATGTTATCGGAATTTGGAGATTTAATGTTTGCATTTGTGAATATTGCTCGCTATTATAAAATCAATCCGGAAGAAGCACTTCATAAAACAAATGAAAAATTTATAAGCCGTTTTTTATATATGGAAGCAAAGGTTGCTAGTATGGAAAAGGAAATGAAAGATTTTTCTTTAAAAGAGCTTGATGCATTATGGGAAGAAGCAAAGCGAATAGAGAATGAATAAGGGGGAATCGTTATGCGTTTAGATAAATTTTTAAAAGTGTCTCGTCTTATCAAAAGAAGAACATTAGCAAAAGAAGTTGCAGATCAAGGACGAATTATGATTAATGGTCAAGTCGCGAAAGCGAGCTCAACTGTAAAAGCAGAAGACGAATTAACGATTCGTTTCGGTCAAAAAGTTGTTACGGTAAAAATTAATGAATTAAAAGAAACGACAAAAAAAGAAGATGCTGCAAACTTATATACCGTTGTTCGTGAAGAAAGAGTTGAAGTCAAAGCGGAAGATAGCTTGTTCTAAATAATTTTGTCCCCTCATACATTGATACTAGTATAAAGTTATGGGGGGATGGACGTGAACAAAGGATATTCAATGTCGTCTTCTAATCAACAAAATGTTACTGTAGAGCATGACATTGTAATGAGGGGAAGACGCGTTCTTGATATTACGGGGGTCAAGCAGGTAGAGAGTTTTGATAGTGAAGAATTTCTATTAGAAACAGTCATGGGCTTTTTAACGATACGCGGTCAAAATTTACAAATGAAAAACCTTGATGTTGAAAAAGGACTTGTATCCATTAAAGGGAAAATATATGAGATGGCTTACATTGATGAGCATCAAGGGGAGAAAGCTAAAGGGTTCTTTAGCAAGTTGTTTAAATGAGCTTAACGGTTCAATTATATACAATGCTTTCAATGATTGGGATGGGCGTTTCACTTGGAGCAGCTTTAGATACATATCATCGTTTTTTGAAACGTGGAGAGCGAAAGCGTTGGCTCGTATTTATTTATGATATTTTATTTTGGATTGTCCAAGCCCTTGTTGTATTTTATGTATTGTTGCTTGTAAATCAAGCAGAGTTACGTATGTATGTATTTTTAGCATTGCTGTGTGGCTTTGCCGCATATCAAAGTTTGCTAAAGTCATTGTACATGAAAGTATTAAATTTTTTGATTTACATTTTTGTTCAAACATTTTATTTTTGTGTTCGCGTTGTTCAATTATTTATTGTTAAGCCAATTACGATTTTGATTCATTTAATTATAGCGTTTGCGCTATTTTTATTTCGTCTTGTAGTTGGAATTGGAACTGGGTTATGGAAATTTATTATAGCAATATTGCGGTTAGTGTGGAAAATTATTTTCATCCCTGTTCGATTTGTTTGGTTTGTTATATGGAAACTTCTCCCTAATCGTGTTAAAATTTTCATAAAGAGACAAGCAGGACTTTTAAAATATTTCAAGAAAATGAAGAAGCATATATTCCTAATTTGGGAACTTATAAAAAAGAAGTTAGGGGGACCTCGAAAATGAGGGAACTAAAGCAAAAATATGTATTGGAACAGAATCCTAATTCTGTTAAAGGGCATATAATACAATCGAACGAAGGTAGAAAGCGTGTTTATCGTCGATTAGCTTTATTTTTGGCTGTTGCTTTTGTAGCTATTGTAAGTGTTAGCGTGATTTTTTATCAACAAAATAGCGCGATTAACACTAAAGAAGCAAAAGTAAAAGAATTGGAAAAAGAAACAAATGTGTTAATGACGAAAGAAGAACAGCTGAAAGAAGAAATTAAAAAATTACATGATGAGAACTATGTTTTAGAGATTGCTAGAAGAGATTATTACTTTTCAAAGCCCGGGGAGATAATTTTTCCCATTTCTAAGAAGTAGCTGTTGTATTGACACTATATTTTAAGATTTTATATAATGAAGTAAAATTTGACTTTTTAACCACTAAGGAGGAGCGTTTTTTTTATGTCAATTGAGGTAGGCAGCAAGTTACAGGGTAAAGTAACAGGTATTACGAATTTTGGGGCTTTTGTAGAGCTGCCAGAGGGATTAACTGGTCTTGTTCATATTAGTGAAGTAGCTGATAATTATGTGAAAGATATTAATGATCACTTAAAAGTAGGCGATCAAGTAGAAGTAAAAGTTATTAACGTTGAGAAAGACGGTAAAATTGGTTTATCTATTAAAAAAGCGAAAGAGCGTGAAAAAACAGAAGGCGAACAACGTGATAATCAACGTGCTGGACGTCCTCAACGTAATCGTTCTTTTAACAGAGACAATCGCGGTGGCGGCGACAACCGTAACCCAAAAGAAACATTTGAGCAAAAGATGGCTCGCTTTTTAAAAGACAGTGAAGATCGTTTAACTTCTTTAAAGCGTAATACGGAGTCAAAACGTGGCGGCCGTGGCGCTCGTCGCGGATAAAACTTGCTGTTTATTTAAAATAAAGAGAAGCACCCAGAGTGTTCACTTAGGGTGCTTTTTTTATGATGAAAACAGTGTGTAGAAAAAATAACAAAAATTTTTAAAAACATGTTGACTTTAAATGTCGTTTAAGATAATATACTAATTGTCCGTTAAATACGACATGGCGGTGTAGCTCAGCTGGCTAGAGCGTACGGTTCATACCCGTGAGGTCGGGGGTTCGATCCCCTCCGCCGCTATATATTTTAACGGCCCGTTGGTCAAGTGGTTAAGACACCGCCCTTTCACGGCGGTAACACGGGTTCGAATCCCGTACGGGTCATCAATGAAAAGATCATGCAAATTATGCATGATCTTTTTTTGTCTCGTTATTGTGGACAGCTATCCTCACAATTTTGAGGTGAGGATAGCTGTTGGTATTTTCCTAATCGGTGATAAAAAATAATGAAACGTTTTCTTTATGTTAAGAGATTGTAAAGTTATGTGCTTCTTCTACAAAAACAACTATCATTTTCTGAAAATTCAATGATTTAAAAAGGGATTCGCGTGTAACTCTGTATATATATGGTGTTATTTTGTATAAAAAGTCGAACAATTATTGTGATACAAACTGTTATTTTGACAAAAACTCCGCAACATACATTTTATAATTACAAGTAATAAAATATGCAGGTGGTGTTCAAAATATGCCAAGAGCAGGAAGGAATACTGTCAATCCAAATTCTAGTGCGCTTGCTATAGGCCATGGGCAAATGACAGCTGAAAAGTGGACAAGCAAATTAAGGCTGAAATTGGAACAAATTTTCTTTCGTTGGGGATTTGTGGTTATGTTGGTTGGTTTTCTTTTGGGACGAGCATATATTTTAACGAACATTTTACCATTTACTTTACCGTTCTTTGCTGCTGTATACGTGATGAAACGCGATAAAATGGCTCTTGCATTTCTCGCTGTAATGGCAGGTGCATTTTCGGTTTCATTAGAAAATCTATTTTTTGCCTTTGCGTCTATATTTACATTCTTCATCTATAATATCTTCTTTAATCGTTTTACAAGTAAGACGATTGGCCTTGTACCATTTCAAGTATTTATTTCCGCATTAACCGCTCATCTTATCGTTGTTTATTTCGCGCAAGGAACAATTGGTATGTATGATTTGCTTATTAGTACAATTGAAGCAGGATTAAGCTTCGTGTTAACAATGATTTTCTTGCAAAGTGTGCCTCTTTTAATAGAACGAAAAGGAAAACAACAATCTTTAGAAACGGAAGAAATTGTTTGCCTAATTATATTGTTAGCATCTGTATTAACCGGTACAACTGATTGGTTTGTTTATGATTTATCAATTCAGCATATTTTTACGAGATATTTAGTATTGGTGTTTGCATTTGTGGCAGGGGCGGCAACAGGTTCTACGGTAGGTGTTGTGACAGGTTTGATTTTAAGCTTAGCGAATGTGGCGAGCCTGTATCAATTAAGTTTACTGGCGTTCTCTGGATTGTTAGGTGGCTTGCTGAAAGAGGGGAAGCGAATAGGTGTAAGTTTAGGTTTATTAATTGGAACAAGTTTAATTACGTTATACGTAGATAAACAAACAAGTATAGTAGTGACGTTGTTAGAATCAGGTGTAGCGATTGTATTGTTTTTATTAACACCTAAGTTTATTATAGAACGTCTTTCTAAATATATGCCAGGGACACAAGAGCATACGAATGATCAACAACAGTATTTAAGAAGAATGCGTGATGTAACAGCAAATAAAATTAATCAGTTTGCAAATGTGTTTGAAGCATTATCTAATAGTTTTTCTATATATGGGTATATAGAAAATGAAGATAAGGACACGGAGACGGATTTATTTTTAAGCACAATTACCGCCAAGACATGTCAGACGTGCTTTAAAAAGGATCAGTGTTGGGTTGTGAATTTTGATAAAACGTACGATTATATGAAGCAACTCATGAACGAAACGGAAGAAGGTACATTGCAAAATAATCGTAAATTGCTCCGTGATTTTGAAAAATATTGTGTGAGAGGAACGAAGGTAACGGGTTTAATAGATGATGAATTAGAGCATTTTTATGAAGGGCAAAAGCTAAGGAAGCAAATGCGCGATAATCGGAGAATTGTTGCTGAGCAACTTATGGGTGTTTCGAAAGTAATGGCAGATTTCTCGAAAGAGATTCAAAAGGAAAGAGAGAATCATCAGGTGCAAGAGGAACAAATTTTACAAGCATTTCGTGATTTTGGTGTAGAGGTTGAGCATGTTGATATTTATTGTCTAGATCGGGGGAATATTGATATTGAAATGATGATTCCTGCTTCGTGTAATAAACATGGGGAATGTGAAAAGCTTGTTGCCCCAATGCTGTCTGATATTTTACGCGAGACGGTTGTTGTGAAACATGAAGAGCGATCAGCATATCCGAATGGTTATAGTACAGTATCTTTTGGCTCGGCTAAAACGTTTTCTGTTGATACAGGTCTTGCTACAGCGGCTAAAGGAGGGGGATTTGTATCTGGTGATTCCTATGCCATGATGGAGTTAAGCGTGGGGAAATACGCGCTTGCTATTAGCGATGGGATGGGAAATGGAAGACGGGCTCACATGGAAAGTAAAGAGACAGTGAAACTGTTGCAAAAAATATTGCAATCAGGTATTGATGAGGAGATTGCAATCAAATCGATTAATTCAATTCTCTCGCTACGAACAACCGAAGAAATGTTTACAACATTAGATTTAGCGATGATTGATTTACGTGATGCAAATGCTAAGTTTTTAAAGATTGGTTCTACACCAAGTTTTGTGAAACGTGGTAATCAAGTGTTTCAAATAGAAGCGAGTAATTTACCGATGGGAATTATTGAGGACTTTGAAGTCGACGTTGTAGGCGAACAATTAAAATCCGGTGATATTTTAGTCATGATGAGCGATGGGATTTTTGAAGGTGCGAAACATGTAGAGAATCATGAAGTGTGGATGAAGCGGAAGATTAAAGAATTAGAAACGGAAGATCCACAAGAGATTGCTGATATTATTATGGAAGATGTTATCCGTACTGATAATGGGTATATTAATGATGACATGACAATTGTGGTAGCAAAAGTAAAAAAGAATATGCCGAAATGGGCTACAATTCCTATCGTTAGTAAACAAGCGCAATAAAGTGAAACTTCCACCAGTGGGAACCCCTGCTGGTGGTTAGTTGAACCGATTAGGTTCTTATGGGTTTCGTTTTCTTTTCGCTTGTTGTAATTTTGAGAAATGGGAATATCCGTATCTCTTACTGCTTTTTGAGTTAAAAGAGGTAGATGACAGGGCCTGGGAATATACCTGAGGCCTGTTTGTTATACATAAAATATTTAAATTTGTTTATTTCCGTGTTCAAATAAAAATGCATATGTAAGATAAATTGTGAAATTTATACATCTTTGTTTTGCAGAAAGCTTGTAAAAGTTGTACCATTATATCAAGGTATGCTATCGTTTTAGCTCAATGAAAGGTGATTGCGGCATTGAAAGATGAATTTGTTAAAAAGGTAGATGCTTTTGTAGAAAGGCATAATTTATTAGAGGTACATTCTACGGTTGTTGTTGGTGTATCAGGAGGACCTGATTCTTTAGCGCTTTTCTTCTATTTGTTAGAGAAGCGTGAAGAGAAGAATTTGCAAATTGTAGTAGCTCACGTTGACCATATGTTTCGCGGTGAGGAATCGCAGGAAGATTTACGATTTGTGAAACAGTTGTGTGAAAATCTTAATGTGATCTGTGAAGCGATACAAATTGATGTAAAGCAGTATCAAAAACAAAATCGAATGAGTGCGCAAGTTGCGGCAAGAGAATGTCGATATGCATTTTTGGAAAGAATAATGAGAAAACATAATGCACAATATGTAGCTCTTGGTCATCATGGTGATGATCAAATTGAGACAGTTTTAATGCGTCTTGTGCGTGGTAGCACTTCGAAAGGCTATTCTGGAATTTCTGCGAAACGAGCTTTCGATAAAGGTTTTTTGATTCGACCGTTGTTGGCAGTAACGAAAGAAGAGATTCTTGGTTATTGTAAGAGAAAGGATGTTGTCCCTCGTATTGACCCTAGTAATACAAAAGAAACGTATACAAGGAATCGACTACGGAAATACGTTCTTCCTCATTTAAAACAGGAGAATCCAAATGTTCATGAGCGCTTTCAAGCTTTTAATAAGTTTATGCAAGAGGATGAAGCGTATTTGCAGGAATTAGCTTTTGAAAAAATGAATAAAGTAATTAAGAAAAAGGATACAAAAGGAGTTGTCGTATCAATTCCTGCATTTGAATCTATGGCTATACCTTTACAAAGAAGAGGGATTCAACTAATATTAAACTATCTTTATGAATATAAAATTCCATCTTCGCTTTCTTCAGTACATATTGACAAGGTGATTGAGTTTTTCAAACGAACTCATCCTTCTGGTATGCTTCACTTTCCGGGTGGATTAGAAGTTGTTCGTACATACGAAGAATGTATTTTTCGGTTTGTGGAAGAAAAAGTTATTTTTTCTTCTCATGTTTTACAAGTGCCAGGAAAGGTAACATTAGTAAATGGTGATGAGTTTGTAGTAGAAATTAGCGATTGTGTACCTAATATGATGAATGAGATGATGTTTGTTGCAAAATATAATGAAATAACATCTCCACTGATTGTTCGTCCGCGGGAAGATGGCGATCGAATGTCAATTCATGGTATGAATGGTACGAAGAAGTTAAAGTCTATTTTTATTGAGGCAAAAGTGCCGAAGGAGAAAAGAGCAGACTGGCCAATTGTTTGTGATGCGAGTGGAAATATTATTTGGGTTCCATTGTTGAAACGATCTGCATTTGCTATTTCGCAAGAAACAGTAGATAAGGATACATATATTATTATTCATTACAAAAGCAAGGAGTCTTCCAGGAGGATAATGAAATGATGAATCAAGATATTGAAAAAGTATTAATTTCTGAAGAGCAAATCCAAGAAAAAGTAAGAGAATTAGGTGCAATTCTTGCAGAGGATTATAAAAATACGGTACCTCTTGCGATCGGTGTACTAAAAGGTGCAATGCCATTTATGGGTGACTTATTAAAGCGCACAGATGCATATCTTGAAATGGACTTTATGGCTGTATCTAGCTACGGTCATTCTACTGTTTCAACTGGTGAAGTGAAAATTTTAAAAGATCTAGATACTTCTGTAGAAGGACGCGATATTTTAATCGTAGAAGATATTATCGACAGCGGCCTTACATTAAGCTACTTAGTAGACTTATTTAAGTATCGTAAAGCAAAATCTGTGAAGATTGTAACGTTATTAGATAAGCCAACTGGTCGAAAAGTTGAACTTAAAGCGGATTATGTTGGGTTTACTGTTCCACACGAATTTGTTGTGGGATATGGATTAGACTATAAGGAACAATATCGTAATCTTCCTTATGTTGGTGTGCTAAAGCCAAGCGTATATTCCAATTAATAATATTAAGCATTACAATTGGATAGGAAAGTTTTTCTATGTTACTATTTACTATTATAGTCTGTATGCTGTGAGAGGAGGTTAGGGATGAATCGGATCTTCCGTAATACCATCTTTTATTTACTTATATTTTTAGTGGTAATTGGTATTGTGAGCTATTTTAATGGTTCAACGCAAAAAACAACGCCAATTAGCTACGATAAATTCATTGCTAAACTTGAAAAGGGTGAGGTTCGTAATGTACAACTTCAACCGAAAAATGGTGTATTTGAGGTAAAAGGACAACTAAGTACTGATAGTCAGGAAAAACAGTTTGTAACTTATGCGCCTAACACTGAAGAATTACAAAAGAAAATTAATGACAAGGCACAAGGCACAGAAGTGAAATATCAACCAGCAGAAGAAACGAGTGCTTGGGTAACATTCTTCACTTCCATCATTCCTTTTGTAATTATCTTCATTCTATTCTTCTTCTTGCTTAACCAAGCACAAGGCGGCGGTAGCCGTGTGATGAACTTCGGTAAAAGTAAAGCGAAGTTATACAATGATGATAAGAAAAAGGTTCGTTTTAGAGATGTAGCTGGAGCGGATGAAGAAAAACAAGAACTTGTTGAGGTTGTAGAGTTCTTAAAAGACCCTCGTAAGTTTGCGGAGGTTGGTGCTCGTATTCCGAAGGGTGTTTTATTAGTTGGACCTCCAGGGACAGGTAAAACGTTACTTGCACGTGCTGTTGCAGGTGAAGCTGGCGTTCCATTCTTCTCTATTAGTGGTTCTGACTTCGTAGAGATGTTCGTCGGTGTCGGTGCTTCTCGTGTACGTGACTTATTTGAAAATGCAAAGAAAAACGCACCTTGTATCATTTTCATCGATGAAATTGATGCGGTAGGTCGTCAGCGTGGGGCAGGTCTTGGTGGTGGCCACGATGAGCGTGAGCAAACATTAAACCAATTACTTGTAGAAATGGATGGTTTCGGAGCAAATGAAGGTATTATTATCATTGCTGCAACAAACCGCCCTGATATTCTTGACCCAGCGTTATTACGTCCAGGACGCTTTGACCGTCAAATTACAGTGGATCGTCCGGATGTAAATGGTCGTGAGGCAGTACTTAAAGTGCACGCACGCAATAAACCATTAGATGAAAATATTAATTTACGCGCTATTGCAACGCGTACACCAGGGTTCTCTGGTGCTGATCTTGAAAACTTATTAAATGAAGCAGCTCTTGTAGCGGCGAGACAAGATAAGAAGAAGATCGATATGAGTGATATTGATGAAGCAACGGATCGCGTTATTGCAGGTCCAGCTAAGAAAAGTCGTGTTATCTCTGAAAAAGAACGTAATATCGTTGCATTCCATGAGGCAGGACATACTGTAATTGGGGTAGTGCTCGATGAAGCGGATATCGTTCATAAAGTAACGATTGTACCGCGTGGTCAAGCTGGTGGATATGCAGTAATGCTTCCAAAAGAAGATCGTTACTTCATGACAAAGCCAGAATTGCTTGATAAAATTACAGGTCTACTTGGTGGACGAGTGGCTGAAGAAATTGTATTTGGAGAAGTAAGTACAGGAGCTCATAATGACTTCCAACGTGCGACTGGAATAGCTAGACGCATGGTAACTGAGTTTGGTATGAGTGATAAGCTTGGACCAATGCAATTCGGTAGCTCACAAGGCGGTCAAGTGTTCTTAGGAAGAGACTTCCATTCTGAGCAAAACTATAGTGATGCAATTGCACATGAAATTGATATGGAAATGCAAAGCATTATGAAAGAATGTTATGCTCGTGCAAAACAACTTCTTACTGAAAACCGTGATAAACTTGATCTTATCGCAAAAACGTTACTTGAAGTGGAAACGTTAGATGCAGAGCAAATCAATCATTTATGTGATCATGGTACATTACCAGAGCGTAAAACATCTTCTGAAGGTGATGTGAAAGTAAACATCACAATGAAAAAAGAAGATGAAGCGCCAAAAGATAAAGAAGAGCCAAAGGAGTGACAATTGTCGCTCCTTTTTTTCTTTGCGATATAACTGGGCTTAAACATTGAAAAAAGGAAATGGATTTTTGTAAAATGATGAGGATAGGCAAGCTGAACATGTGTATAAATATGATATGATGAGGTTATAAAGTGAAACTTCTAGCAGCGGGATAAATTCTGTACATATTGCACAAATATACATTAAATAAGATAAGTGGTGAGAATATGATTTTTGTATTGGATGTAGGGAATACAAATGCAGTACTTGGTGTGTTTGAAAATGGGAAACTTCGTCAGCATTGGCGTATGGAAACAGATCGTCATAAAACGGAAGATGAATATGGAATGCTCGTAAAGCAATTACTTGAGCATGAAGGAATTACTTTTCATGACATAAAAGGAATTATTATTTCGTCAGTTGTACCGCCTATTATGTTTGCTTTAGAGCGTATGTGTGAGAAGTACTTTAAAATTAAACCTCTTGTAGTTGGACCTGGAATTAAGACAGGTTTAAATATTAAATATGAGAACCCACGTGAAGTGGGAGCTGATCGTATTGTAAATGCAGTAGCTGGTATTCAGCTATACGGAAGTCCTCTTATTATTGTCGACTTTGGGACGGCAACTACATATTGTTATATTAACGAGAATAAGCATTATATGGGTGGGGTAATTACACCTGGGATTATGATTTCTGCAGAAGCGTTATATAGTAGAGCAGCAAAACTTCCGCGTATTGAAATTACAAGACCAAGTAGTATCGTTGGAAAGAATACAGTAAGTGCAATGCAAGCCGGTATTTTATATGGCTATGTTGGACAAGTAGAAGGTATTGTAAAGCGAATGAAAGAAGAAGCTAAACAAGAGCCAACTGTTATTGCAACAGGGGGATTAGCGAAATTAATTGCCGAGGAATCGGATGTTATCGATATTGTCGATCCATTTTTGACGCTTAAAGGTTTATATATGTTATATGAACGTAATGCCAATCTACAACATGAGAAAGGTGAATAAATGAAAATGAAAGATTATTTAATAAAAGCGCTAGCGTTTAACGGAGAAGTTCGTGCTTATAGTGTACGTACAACAAATACGGTGAGCGAAGCGCAAAGACGTCATGATACATGGAGGACTGCTTCGGCGGCGCTAGGTCGTTCATTAACGGCGGGTACAATGATGGGGGCAATGCTTAAAGGGGATCAGAAACTTACGATTAAGGTAGAGGGTAATGGCCCTATTGGTCCGATTTTAGTAGATGCACATGCGAATGGGGATGTACGTGGTTATGTAACGAATCCGCATGTTGATTTTGAAGCAACGGAACAGGGAAAGCTACGCGTATATCAAGCTGTAGGGACGGAAGGATTTTTAACAATTATTAAAGATATTGGTATGCGTGAGCCATTTATTGGCCAAGTTCCACTTGTTTCAGGTGAGTTAGGAGAAGATTTCACGTATTATTTTGCTATTTCTGAGCAAACACCTTCCTCTGTTGGTGTTGGAGTGCTTGTTAATGGTGATGATAGTATTTCAGCAGCGGGTGGATTTATTTTACAAATCATGCCTGATGCGCAAGAAGAAACAATTTCGATTCTTGAAGAGCGTTTGCAAAAAATCCCGCCTGTTTCTAAGCTTATTGAACAAGGTCTAACTCCTGAAGAGCTACTACATGAGTTGTTAGGAAAGGAAAATATAAAAATTTTAGAGACAATGGATGTACGATTTAATTGTACATGTTCTCGTGAACGTATTGAAGGCGTATTAATAAGCTTAGGGAGAAACGAACTAACGCAAGTACGTGATGAAGAAGAAGAGACTGAAGTACATTGTCATTTTTGTAATGAACGATATAAATTTTCTAAAGAAGATATAACAAAATTAATAAACAGCTTGTAAGCAAGAAAAAGGTTATTTGTCTATTTGGAATCATTTAAATAGATTGACAAATAACCTTCTTTTTGACAGAATGTATATAAATCCAATGAAAATACTCGGTGTTAGGAGTGACGGAGATGCGAGTGGCACAATCAATTTCAGAATTAATCGGAAAAACGCCAGTTGTTAAATTAAACCGCATTGCAGAAGAGGATAGTGCAGATATTTATTTGAAATTAGAGTTTATGAACCCTGGGAGCAGTGTGAAAGATCGTATTGGTTTAGCGATGATTGAAGTTGCTGAGAAACAAGGATTATTAAAAGAAGGCGATACGATTATTGAGCCGACAAGTGGAAACACAGGAATTGGTTTAGCGATGGTTGCGGCGGCAAAAGGGTATAAAGCGATTTTGGTTATGCCGGAAACAATGAGTATTGAACGTCGTAATTTATTGCGTGCTTATGGAGCGGAATTAGTGTTAACGCCAGGATCAGAAGGGATGGGCGGAGCAATTCGTAAGGCAACAGAGTTATCGAAAGAACATGGATACTTTATGCCTCAGCAGTTCCAAAATGAAGCAAATCCAGAAATTCATCGTTTAACTACGGGTCCGGAAATTGTTGAGCAGATGGGTGATCAATTAGATGCATTCATTTCAGGTGTTGGTACAGGCGGAACAATTACGGGTGCTGGTGAAGTATTAAAAGAGAAGTATAAGGATATCAAAATATATGCTGTAGAGCCTTCTGATTCTCCGGTATTATCAGGCGGAAAACCGGGTCCTCATAAAATTCAAGGTATCGGTGCTGGATTTGTTCCTGGAACGTTAGACACAGATGTATATGATGAGATTATTCAGGTAAAAGCAGAGCAAGCATTTGAATATGCAAGAAGAGTAGCACGCGAAGAAGGTATTTTAGTTGGTATATCATCTGGAGCAGCTATTTATGCAGCAATAGAAGTTGCAAAAAAACTTGGAAAAGGTAAGAAAGTACTTGTCATCATTCCAAGTAATGGAGAGCGCTATTTAAGTACACCACTATATCAATTTGAATCATAAGGTTCATATATGGAAAGCATTCCTCAAAAAAGGGATGCTTTTTCTTTTTTCGTTTGAGAATAGGAAAAGAGTGAACGACTAGAAAACTTCATGTAAAATAAGTATTAGTTGAACTAAATTGGTTTTTTGCGGACGGTTCAATATTTTTAACCGATTATTAGAACAGGATAAAATAAGACGAGGTGTTTATATGCAGCGAAGAAAATCTTTAGCTATTTCAGTTCCGTATCAGTTAGACTTTTTTAAACAATATAAGTTCCTTTCGCAAAACAAACCTCATCATATCATTTTAGAAAGTGGTCGCGGGGGGCGTTATAGTATTGTTGGACTTGATCCTGTAGCGATTGTTCGTGGGAAAAATGAAACACTACATATATGGGAAAATGGAGAGGGGACAATAGAAAAGGGGAATCCATTGCACCTAATGCAGCAGTATATGGAGCAATGGAAAACAGAACATAATGATGCGTATCCGCCGTTTCAAGGTGGCGCAATTGGTTATTTCAGTTATGACTGTATCCGCTATATTGAGAAAATGCCTTCTCTTGCAGAAGATGATGTAAATGTACCAGATATATTTTTCTTATTGTTTGATGATGTATTTGTTTATGATCAAAAAGAACAAATGTTATGGATTATTACGCATTATACAAATGATGAGAAGCAAGCGAATAAGCGCTTAAATGAATTAAAAGATCTTTGGTTACAAGATGTGCCAGAAGTGACAATGAAGTTTATTCGACCTGAAACAAATAAAGAAGCAGTTTCTTTTACAGAAACAGGGTTTGTTGAAGCGGCTCGGCGGATTCAGGATTATATTAGAGCCGGAGATGTATTTCAAGTGAACTTGTCTACAAGACAAGAAAAAACATTGCAAACGCATCCGCTAGAAATTTATACGAAGCTTCGTGAAATTAATCCTTCCCCGTACATGGGTTATTTAGAACTTGGAGATTTTCAAATTGTAAGTGCTTCACCAGAGTTATTAATTAAAAAGCAAGGTAGTGAAGTAAGCACACGTCCGATTGCAGGTACGCGTTCTCGCGGAAAAGATGAACAAGAAGATCAAATGCTTGCAAAAGAGTTAATCGAAAATGAGAAAGAGCGTGCAGAACACGTTATGCTTGTTGATTTAGAGAGAAATGATTTAGGGCGTGTTTGTGAGTATGGAACAGTAGAAGTGGATGAATTTATGGTAATTGAAAAATATTCCCACGTTATGCACATTGTTTCAAATGTACGTGGGGAATTACAGCAAGGGAAAGATGCCTTTGATGGTGTGGAGGCTGTATTTCCTGGTGGGACGATTACCGGGGCGCCGAAAATTCGGACGATGGAAATTATTGAAGAGCTAGAACCGGTTCGTCGTGGTATTTATACAGGTTCAATCGGTTGGATTAGCTATTCAGGGGATATGGAATTAAATATTGTCATTCGTACGTTACTTGCGAAAGATGGACAAGCATATGTACAGGCAGGAGCGGGAATTGTTATTGATTCTAATCCGAAAAATGAGTATAAAGAGTCGTTAAAGAAAGCAATAGCATTATGGCGTGCGAAAGAAAGTAGCGAAGAAACGGTTAGGTGAGAGAAATGATATTAATGATTGATAATTATGATTCCTTTACGTTTAATTTAGTGCAGTTTCTCGGAGAGCTAGGACAAGAACTTATCGTCAAACGTAACGATGAAATTACAATTGAAGATATTGAACAAATGCAGCCTGATTTCTTAATGATTTCTCCTGGGCCGTGTAGTCCGAATGAAGCGGGGATTAGTATGGATGCGATTCGCCATTTTGCAGGGGAAATTCCGATTTTTGGCGTTTGTTTAGGGCAACAATCAATCGCTCAAGTATTTGGAGGGGATGTTGTTCGTGCGGAGCGTTTAATGCATGGGAAAACATCTTTCATGCATCATGATGAGAAAACAATCTTTGCTGATATTCCAAATCCATTTACAGCAACGCGTTACCATTCCTTAATTGTAAAAAAAGAAACATTACCAGAGTGTTTAGAAGTAACATCTTGGACAGAGGAAGGGGAAATTATGGCGATTCGTCATAAAACATTACCAATTGAAGGTGTGCAATTCCATCCAGAATCTATTATGACTTCTCATGGTAAGGAATTACTGCAAAACTTCATCCGTCATTACAGCCGGAGTACTTCTGTATGTTAATTTATGTGAACGGTTCATTTGTAGAGGCGAGTAAAGCGAAAATTTCCCCTTATGACCATGGATATTTATATGGTCTTGGTGTATTTGAAACGTTCCGTATTTATAATGGGCACCCTTTCTTGCTAGATGATCATTATGAGCGGCTTATGACTGCTCTTTCGTCATTACATATTGCATGGGAAATGACAAAAGAAGATGTAAAGAGCATTTTAAAAGAGTTGATGGTAAGAAATCATTTGCAAAATGCGTATGTTCGCTTTAACGTGTCTGCAGGTAGCGGGGAGATTGGTTTGCAAACAGATATGTATGAAGAGCCTTCTGTTATTGTTTTTGTAAAACCTTTATCGGCTCCTAGTGATGTAGTAGAAAAAGAAGGAGTCGTTTTAAGACAAACGCGCAATACGCCAGAAGGAGAGTTTCGTTTAAAGTCACATCATTATTTAAATAATATATTGGGGAAACGTGAGATTGGGAATACAACTTCGAAAGAAGGGATTTTTCTTACAAAAGAAGGGTATGTTGCGGAAGGGATTGTTTCGAACCTCTTTTTTGTGAAAAATGACATATTGTATACACCGTCACTACAGACTGGAATTTTAAATGGGATTACGCGTGCTTTTATATTAGCAGCTGCTGAACTATTAGGGCTCAAGGTAAGAAAAGGATTATTTTTACAAGAAGAGTTACTTGCAGCTGATGAAGTATTTGTTACGAATTCCATTCAGGAAATTGTTCCGATTTGGTGCATTGGAGAAGTGCATTTTCCAGGTAAGGAAGGATTGGTCACGAATAAGCTTTTATGTGTATATGAAACGTATCGTGAAAAGCTTTGGAGCAGAAATGAATTGTTAAAAGGAGATGTCTAATATGCAGTGCGGTGAATATACATTGAACTTAAATGAAAAGACATTCATTATGGGGATTTTGAATGCTACACCGGATTCTTTCTCCGATGGTGGCAATTATAATGAGGTGGAAGCAGCGGTTCGTCATGCGAAAGGGATGGTAATGAACGGTGCTCATATTATTGATATTGGCGGAGAGTCTACTCGCCCTGGTTTTGCTAAAGTCTCAGAGGAAGAAGAGTTGCAACGTGTTGTACCAATTATTCAAGCTGTATCGCAAGCAGTGAATGTTCCTATATCGATTGATACGTACAAAGCGGAGGTTGCTAAACAAGCTATTGAAGCTGGTGCCCATATTATTAACGATGTTTGGGGAGCAAAAGCAGAGCCAGAAATTGCAAAAGTAGCGGCGGATTACAATGTACCGATTATTCTTATGCATAACCGCGAGAATACAAATTACCGAAATTTGATGGCGGATCTGATTGCTGATTTGTATGAGAGTATTACAATTGCAAAACGTGCAGGTGTACGTGATGAGAATATTATTTTAGATCCAGGTATAGGATTTGCAAAAACATTTGAGCAAAATTTAGAAGTAATGCGAAATCTAGAACAATTGAAAGTGCTAGGGTATCCGCTTCTTCTTGGAACTTCTCGAAAATCATTTATTGGTCATGCGTTAGATTTACCTGTAGAAGAGCGTTTAGAAGGAACTGGTGCAACTGTTTGTCTTGGTATTCAAAAGGGCTGTGAAATTGTACGCGTTCATGATGTGAAAGAGATGTCCCGCATGGCGAAGATGATGGACGCTATGTTAAGGGGGTAAAAGGTTTGGATAAAATTTTTGTTCATGATATGGAGTTTTATGGTTACCATGGTGTGTTTCCTGAAGAAAATAAATTAGGGCAACGTTTTAAAGTAGATTTAACTGTAGAGTTAGATTTAAAGCGAGCTGGAATGAGTGATAACTTAGAGCATTCCGTAAATTATGGAGAGTTATACGAGTTGTGTAGATGTGTGGTAGAGGAGAAAACGTATAAACTTGTGGAAAGTATTGCGGAAAATATTGCGGCGGACATATTAGAACGTTACGATTGTATTATGAATTGTATTGTAAAAGTTATTAAACCCGATCCACCAATTCCAGGACATTACCGTGCGGTGGCAGTGGAGATTGAGAGAGGGCGTTCATGAATAGTGTAGTTTATATTGCTTTAGGTTCGAATATGGGTGATCGCTATACGTATTTATCACAAGCGATAGAGTTGTTGCAGGCGCATCCGGCTATTGAGGTTGAGGATGTATCGTCTGTTTATGAAACAGATCCAGTTGGATATACAGAACAAGAACAGTTTTTAAACTTAGTTATAAAAATTTCTACCAATTTATTACCTCAAGAGTTATTGATAGTGACGCAAAAAGTGGAAGATGAGCTAGGAAGAAAAAGGAAATTCAAGTGGGGGCCGCGTACCATTGACCTTGACATTTTGCTCTATAATCACGAAAATATTGAAGCAGAGAATCTTGTTGTTCCGCATCCAAGGATGTTTGAAAGAGCTTTTGTTATCGTTCCGTTGATGGAGATTAATCAAGAAATTAACCAAGACATTTCACGTTCACAAGTAGAAGAAATGAAAAGGCGAGAGGGAGTAACGGTATGGAAGCAGAGAAATGGGGAAGGCGCATTCGCGCTTTTCGTAAATTAAAAGGCTATACACAAGAAGGATTTGCGAAAGAATTAGGGGTATCTGTATCGGTTTTAGGTGAAGTTGAGAGAGGGAATCGAGTTCCGTCTCAAGATTTTGTTGTAGAGGTTGCAAAAACGTTAAAAGTTTCAATAGAGGAGTTAATGCCGAAGTAGGCATAATGAAGGGAGGCAATCGGGTGTTAAAGATTGCAAACATTGAAATGAAAAATCCGGTTGTACTAGCGCCGATGGCAGGAGTGTGTAACTCCGCATTCCGTTTAACGGTAAAAGAATTTGGTGCAGGATTAGTATGTGCGGAAATGGTAAGTGATAAAGCAATTTTATTTAACAATCAAAAAACGTTAGATATGCTATATATTGATGAAAGAGAAAAACCATTAAGTCTACAAATTTTCGGTGGGGAAAAAGAAACGCTTGTAGAAGCAGCAAAATATGTAGATAAAAATACAACAGCGGATATTATCGATATTAATATGGGATGTCCGGTGCCAAAAATCACAAAATGTGATGCGGGTGCAAAATGGTTGCTTGACCCGAATAAAGTGTACGAAATGGTAGCTGCAGTTGTAGATGCGGTTGAGAAGCCAGTTACGGTAAAGATGCGTATCGGTTGGGATGAAGATCACATTTTTGCGATTGAAAATGCTCAAGCAGTTGAACGTGCGGGCGGTCAAGCAGTTGCTGTTCACGGTCGTACTCGTGTTCAAATGTATGAAGGAAAAGCAGATTGGAATATTATTAAGCAAGTAAAACAAGCTGTTAATATTCCTGTTATCGGAAATGGTGATGTAGAAACGCCGCAAGATGCTAAACGTATGCTTGATGAAATTGGCGTGGATGGTGTAATGATTGGGCGTGCAGCACTTGGTAATCCGTGGATGATTTACCGTACAGTGAAGTATTTAGAGACTGGCGAATTAATGCCGGAGCCATCTGTGCGCGAAAAAATTGACGTATGTATGTTGCATCTAGATCGTCTCATTGATTTGAAAAATGAAGACATCGCAGTTCGAGAAATGCGCAAACATGCAGCGTGGTACTTAAAAAGTGTTCGTGGTAACGCTAGAGTGCGTAATGAAATTAATAGTTGTAATACACGCGCCGATCTTGCATCTTTATTGACGGTATTTGTAGAAGAAGTAGAAGCGAAACAAGAATCTATTCAAGTTGGATAATGGTAAGTGATAAAATGGGCGTTTGACATTCCGGTTTTTACTACCTATAATTACGTCTAAGAAATAAGAACTGCCAGCGTGTTGCTGGCAGTTTTTCTAGTTGGATAGAAAATGATATACTATATATATTGTAAATTTTAATAGAGCTGGAGTGATATCAATACCATGGATAACATGAACCACGAAGAATTAAATGACCAATTGCTCGTTCGTCGCGAGAAGCTACATAACTTACGTGAACAAGGAATCGATCCATTTGGTAAACGTTTTGAACGTACACATTCAACGAAAGAATTGCTAAGCGTGTATGGAGAGCTTTCTAAAGAAGAGTTAGAAGAGAAAGAAATCTCTGTTTCAATCGCTGGTCGTATTATGACAAAACGCGGTAAAGGGAAAGCGGGCTTTGCGCATATTCAAGATCTACATGGACAAGTTCAAATTTATGTTCGTAAAGATACAGTTGGTGATGAGCAGTATGAACTATTTAATACAGCTGATTTAGGTGACTTAGTAGGAATAGAAGGGAAAGTATTTAAAACAAAAGTTGGAGAACTTTCGGTTAAAGCAACTGGTTTTACTTTACTAACAAAGTCTCTTCGCCCACTTCCTGATAAATATCATGGATTAAAAGACGTTGAACAACGTTACCGTCAACGTTACCTAGATTTAATTACGAGCATGGAAAGTCGTGAAACGTTTGTAACTCGTAGTAAAATCATTCGTGAGATGAGAAGATACTTAGATAATAATGGCTATTTAGAAGTAGAAACACCGATGTTGCATGCAATTGCGGGCGGGGCATCTGCACGTCCGTTTATTACGCATCATAATGCGTTAGATATGGAATTCTATATGCGTATTGCGATTGAACTACATTTAAAACGCCTAATTGTGGGTGGATTAGAGAAAGTATACGAAATTGGTCGTGTATTCCGTAATGAAGGTGTATCAACTCGTCATAATCCTGAATTTACGATGATTGAATTATATGAAGCGTATGCAGACTATAAAGATATTATGAAACTAACAGAAAACATGGTTGCTCATATCGCAAAAGAAGTTTTAGGCACAACGACGATTCCATATGGTGAATATGAAATTAATTTAGAGCCAGAGTGGACAAGACTGCACATGGTAGATGCAATCAAACAATATTCTGGAGCAGACTTCTGGAGCCCAATGAGTGTAGAAGAAGCTCGTGCATTAGCGAAAGAGCACAGCGTAGAAATTAAGGATACAATGGAAGTTGGTCATATTATTAATGAGTTCTTCGAGCAAAAAGTAGAAGAACATTTAATTCAACCTACATTCATTTATGGTCACCCAGTGGAAATTTCTCCTCTTGCGAAAAAGAATGAAGAAGATCCACGCTTTACAGATCGTTTTGAGTTATTTATTGTCGCTCGTGAACATGCGAATGCATTTACAGAATTAAATGACCCAATTGATCAAAAAGAACGTTTCGAAGCGCAGTTAAAAGAGCGTGAACAAGGTAATGATGAAGCGCACATGATGGATGATGATTATATTGAAGCACTTGAGTATGGTATGCCCCCTACAGGTGGATTAGGAATCGGTATTGACCGTCTAGTTATGTTATTAACAAATGCACCGTCTATTCGTGACGTATTACTATTCCCTGCAATGAGACATAAACAAAACTAAGCTTTGGAGTTTTCTCCAAAGCTTTTTTTTATATTGTTTTATAAGGTGAAAAAAATATAAAAAAACTATTGCATTTTAATTTATGAACTGGTATATTTATATTCGTTGTCACGAACGGCAGCGAAGTTAACAACTTGGAAATGAAAAAAGTTGTTGACAGAGAAATAACGAAATGTTATATTGTTAAAGTCGCTTTGAGCGGCAGACGAGTTCTTTGAAAACTGAACGAAACAAACAACGTGAAACGTCAATTTTTATTTATGATGCTAGACAAACTTTATTGGAGAGTTTGATCCTGGCTCAGGATGAACGCTGGCGGCGTGCCTAATACATGCAAGTCGAGCGAACC
>NZ_JQKQ01000031.1:0-55384 GCF_000746135.1 Bacillus sp. UNC322MFChir4.1 | reverse complement strand
ACCAATCGGGCTTTTACGGGCAGTTTATCTCCCACCTAACTTCTTAAGAAAAGCGGAAGCGGCTCGTTCAGAATCGCAGGACGCCCACGCCCCTGACAGAGAGGCGCTTTTTGCCTCGTCCGAGGGGGCGAAACGGCCGGAGATTCTAGCCGCTAGAGCTGGACAATGCTTTCGCCGAATTTTGAGGTGGGAGTATTACTGCCCGTTAATGCGGGATAAATAACTTTGCAAATAAGTCTTCGGTTGTTTCCGTAATTTTCTCAAAAACATCCGTTTCATTTTCTTCCTCATTGAGCATTTTAATCGTGGCTCTTGCATCTTCTGGATAGTCTGTAATAATTCCATCCACATTCAATTTATAATATTTCCGTAAATTCTCCATATCATTTACAGTCCATACGTAAATCGGTTTATTTAATTTACGAGCTGATTGTACTAAGCGCTTATTCACCATGTATTCCTCTGCTACGTAAAAATCAGCTGGAACATTTTTTAAATTTGCTAGGCTTGCATATAGAACATACCCTACTTTTATATCGGGATTTGCACGTTTAAATTCTTTAATAAGTGGGTAATGCAATGTTTGAATGACACACTGCTTTTCAAATTCATTTTTTTCAATCGTTTTTAAAACTTTCTTTACAAAATCCTTTTCATTTTCATTTCCATGAAGTTTCACTTCTATATTCAGCTTAATTTTCCCTTTTGCAAGTTTAATAATCTCATCAAGCGTACTAATTTTCCCTGAGAATCCACCTTGGCTGAGAGTAAGCTTTCGAAGTTCATCCATCGTTAATTCTGACACTTGTACATTTTCATTCGCAAGACGCTTTAATTTCAAATCGTGTATAACTGCTAATTCACCATCTTTTGTTTGTAATACATCAATTTCCGCATAATCTGCTTTCGCATCAATAGCTCCTTGGACTGACTCTTTTGTGTTCTCCACTCCTTTAGATATATAACCGCGGTGCCCCATAATAATCGGCTCTTTATAAGAATTCGTAATAAACGTTACGATAAAAGCCAAAACCATCCCAATTACAACAACCCCGCCAATATATACACCTATAAATTTCAATCGATGTTTCTGAAAGAAGCATTTCTCCACTTTTGTTTTCGAATAGTCAAGACCCTCTTCTACTAAAACAGCTTCAACGGGAACCTTCTGTAAATATAACCTTGTCAGCGCCATAATATAAAACGGCGTAACAATAAAGCTAAATATATACAATGTACTCGTTACAAAGACAGATATAGTCGATTGTGCTAATAAAGCAAATGTTCCTTCTGGATTTGTAAATTGATAGACCGCAAGCAGTAACAAGAAATAAACACCTGTAAACAGTAAAAAGACAACGCCTATAGAGATAAAAAATCCTACTAAAAAGAACAGGACTTTCAAAAAGTTTTCTTTTACTAACTTCGCACTTTGACGAGCAGCTACGCGAAACGACTTTTCTTCTAAAACAATGATGGGTAAAACAAAAATCCAACGAAGATTGAAATAGGCAACTACGCCGAAAAAGGTATAGTATCCAACTTGTCCCATTGTTGTTTTCAATAATTCGCCTGAAATAAAATTAGGAATCTGAATTTCAGGAAGAAGTGCAGATTGATAACCGATGCTTAAAAGAGGTAGTAAAACGACAACATACAAAATAAATCCTGGTAAGCAATAGGTGAAAAAAGAAGGTAAATACGTTACCGTTTTATATAAAATTGGACGCAGTCTTACCTTTTGTCGTTTATGTGCAAAATACGAAATAATAATAAGTACTGCAAATTCGATAAAAATAAGAAAAAGTGCTAGCACAGATAAAATGACAATGGCTGCAATTCCATACGGTGTTTTAAAAAATGCAAGCAATTCATCATTTGTGGCATTTGCATATCCACCCCAGTACAATAACTTATTAAAAATCATACCGAGTAGTGGGATAAAGACAATTGCGGCGAGGAGTTTATACATAAGTTGAAACGATAATACATTTCCAAAGGCGAATCTTACTGTTTGAAAGGATTGTTTCATTACCCCTGGGATTGATAATTTTTTACGGTGTAGCATAGGTACCTCCATGTTCTTTAAGTTAAAAAAAAGACATAAAAACATTCTTTTTAGATAGACAAGAGCATCTGGCCGCGTGTAGTATCGGGCAGGGCCTGTTTCTGCCACGGGCAATGTTAAATGACGGTCATATTGTATTCCGCTGCTGGAAAATGAAAATGCAATATATTTAATTTCATCATAATACATTCTACTAAACATGAACAATTCTATCATATTTTTCGAGAGGACTCCCACCTCTAAACATATGTGAAGGTGGTGAGGTGAATCGAAAAAATATTTTATTTTCAAGTAAAACAACAGAAACGTATGTTCTTGTTTTGATATAATACCCTTAACAAGGAGGTGAAAGAAACTGATATGGGAAAGAAAAATAACCAAACATTTTGCCATATCCCGCATCGTTTATTGATTCAAATGATTACATACAAAGCAAATGCGGTAGGTATTCAAGTTGTTGTAATCGAGGAATCTTACACATCAAAAGCAAGTTTTCTAGATCATGACTTCATTCCAACGTATGAAACAAATGACCAAAATGCAACTTTTTCAGGAAAACGAATGAAGCGTGGTATATATCGTTCTGCAAAAGGAATCAAAATCAACGCAGATATAAACGCTGCGGCTAATATTTTACGAAAAGTAGTCCCGAATGCATGGACAAACGGGATAGAGGGGCTAGGCGTGGAACAGCTCGCTAGTGTGTTAACTCCACTAACGTTAATCGTCCGTTAGGTTGAAACGTTAGAAACCTCCACTTCAAGCTTTGCTAAGTGGGGGAGTATTCATAAACATATAAAAGAGCGATGGATTTTAATGTAACGGGTTCAGTTAGCAGGTGGAAAATTTAATTTAACAGCTATTTTGGCAATAAAATTGGCAGCTATTAGAAACAAATAGAAAAATAAAAAGAATGTCATTTGACATCCTTTTTGGCTTATTATTGACTATTTCTTTTTTTTAAAAACAAATAAATGACACCAATCAACAAAATTAATCCTATAAAGTACGGTAATAAATTTTGCCAATTATATTTGTTATCGCTTTGTTCGCCGCTACCTGCATATTCACCATTATAATTTGCTTTTATAAATGATTTTTCACTTTCTTTAACCGCAATTGAGTCATTTGCTTTAACACCTTTAATTTCGTAGTATTCAGTGCCTTGGGGAAATTTATTTGAAAAATTCCCACTGTAAGCACCTTCGTTGTCCGAATAATTAGTAACCTCACCTATCTTCTTCCCAATTTCTTTGGGTTCAATATGGGTTTCTGAAATAATATAAGTGCCACCATCAAAGACAACAAAAGCATGTGCCCATTTCGCATAAATTGTACTAACAAGGAAACTACACCCGATTATGAAAACGAAAAACAGACTTATTATGTTTCGCAACACTATCCCCCTTTAAAAAAATCAGGCACTTATCGACCACTTCTTCTTCGGTATAGTATTTGACCGTGGCTTTTGTCTGCTCCGATATGTTCTAATTTACCTCGCTTTCTCGGCGTGGTTTCGGTTCAAAAAAATTCATCGTTTCCTCCTCGTATTAATTTGACATGTTTTTTGGCAATCAATTTGACACCTAAATTGACAAGTTAAATCCTCTCTCTGTAAATCACTCCTAATTCTACATTCTTTAAACATTTCCCTGCCAATTTAGTTGCCAATTTCAAAAAAAGATTGATAAACCAATAAAAAAGGCGTTCTAAAACTGTTGCCAGTTTGAACGCCAATTTGTGTGTCATTTTAATTTTTCAACCTCTTAACTGAACCCGTTAATTTTAATGCCACCGCTCTTTGTCTTATTAGTTCTTCTTTTCTAGCTCTTGACCAAATGCTTTCAAAAAATTAAATCCAAATGTAATTGCTCGGTTTATGTCTGGATCTCGTAATACTTTAAAGAAATCCATCACACCTGTTTTTCTACCTTTTTCCAGTTCATCGGTTGCATATTGTAAACCTGTAACTAAACTAGATGTGACTTGCTTGGTCACTTCTGGGTCTACTGAAGATAGCGCTTCTCCTGCACCCATCACATTATTTAATGCGTTTTTTACTGGTTCACGGTTTAATTGTTCAATCGCAATTTTCGAAACATCTTCTTTCGCTGCTAGCAAGCTTACGGCAGCATCTAACAAACCAGCCTTTTGAAGCTGTGCTAACAAATGAATCGTTTCCTCAATTGCCTGTTGATTCTCTCCTAACTGTTGTAATAATCCCTCTGAAACTTGTTGTTTCTTTTGTTCCTCTGTTACAACTGTTTTTTGAATCATCGTAATTTCTTTTGCCACAATGCTCGCCCCCTAGTTTTCATCCACAAGTGATACATATTGTTTTCGTTGCCATTTCTTCTGCACTTCGACACCATTTTGCGGATGACGCTCTTTATTTCGCGGGTTGGAAGCAGGAAGTGGACGATTTCCTTTTTCACGCAGCACACGCATTTTGACGCGCGTTTGTTTATATGCTGGTGTACATGTAAAAAGATCCGTTGCCGTTCCTGTTAAAATATTAATTGCTTCTTCATTTACTGTTGCATGCATCGGTAAATATAATTCGTTTCCAGTTACCCGATCTGTAATAAGCGCTGGAACTTTAATTTTTCCAAACGGTGATGCAAGTTCAACAAGACCTCCATCCTTCACATTTCGCTCCATCGCTAGCTCCGGGGAAATCTCAACAAATACCTCTGACATTTTTGATAAAATACCTGCCGATTTCTTTGTCATATTTCCCTCATGGAAATGTTCAAGCATGCGGCCATTATTTAATAATAGATCATATTCTTCCGGTGCTTCGACTGGCGGTACCCATTCATCAAGTGATAGACGAGCTAATTTATCAGGAAAATTAAATCCATCTACATATAATAACGGTGTATCACTGCCGTCATGACTACCCCAGCATAAGCTATTCCATCCTTCTAAACGATCATATGTTGCCTGAGAATATAAAGGAGCAAGTGATGCGATTTCATCCATAATTTCACTTGGGTGTTCATAGGTCCAATTTGCACCTAATGCACGAGCTACCTTTTGCAGAATCCACCAGTCTGGTTTGGAATCACCAAGCGGCGGCATAACTTCGTATAAACGCTGAATCCGGCGTTCTGTATTCGTAAATGTTCCTTCTTTTTCTAAACTTGGTGCTGCTGGTAAAATGACATCTGCAAAACGAGCTGTTTTCGTTAAAAACATATCTTGTACAACAAGGAAATCAAGATTTGCTAAAATGTGCTGCACATGATTCGCGTTAGAATCAACTAATGCCATTTCTTCTCCCATCACATACATGCCGCGTAATTTCCCTGCTTCTGCAGCAATCAGCATCGCAATGTTATTTAATCCTGGTTCTTTCGGAATCGAAACGCCGTATGCTCTTTCAAATTTCGCGCGCAGTGCATCATCGGATATCGCTTGGTAACCAGGCAGCCAGTTTGGTAATGTCGCCATATCACAAGCACCTTGTACGTTATTATGTCCGCGCAGCGGGTATGCTCCTGCACCGCGGCGACGATAATTACCTGTTACAAGAAGTAAATTAGAGATTGCAGCTGATGTCGTACTTCCGCCTGTATTTTGCGTTACTCCCATACCCCAAAGTACACATGTGCCATCTGCATCACGAATCATTTTTGCCATTTCTATTAATGTATCTTTCGAAATGCCCGTTACACTTTCTGTATAATCAAGCGTATACTTCTCTAACATTGTTTTATATTCATCAAAGTTCTTTACGTTTTCAGCTAGAAATGCTTGATCATGCCAATCTTGATCAATAATATATTTTGTTACACCTGCTAGCCAAACATAGTCAGTACCTTGACTTGGGTGAACAAATAAATCGGCACGCTCTGCCATTTCATGTTTACGTAAATCAGCTACAATTAATTTCTGCTCATGAATTTTATGGGCACGTTTCACACGCGTCGCAAGAACTGGATGACCTTCTGTCGGATTTGCCCCGACAATAATGATAAGTCCTGCCTCTGCAATATCTTTAATTGTTCCTGCATCACCACCCATGCCTACTGTTTTAAATAAGCCATCTGTTGCTGGTGATTGGCAGTAGCGAGAACAGTTGTCCACATTATTTGTTCCATATACTTGGCGCGCTAACTTTTGCATTAAATAATTTTCTTCATTCGTTACTTTAGAAGAAGAAATAAATCCAAACGCATCACTGCCATGTTGCTCTTTAATATGACTCATATTTGCTGCAATAACTTCTAGCGCTTCTTCCCAAGTTGCTTCAACAAACATGTCTCCTTTACGGATCAGCGGCTTTGTAATCCGTTCTTCACTATTTACAAAATCCCATCCGAATTTCCCTTTTACACACGTTGAAATTCCGTTTACTGGCGCATCCGATGACGGCTGTACTTTTAAAATGTGACGATCTTTCGTCCACACTTCAAATGAACACCCGACACCACAAAACGTACAAACGGTTTTCGTTTTATTGATTTTCGTTTTACGCATCGCTGCCTCTACTTCCGAAACAGCTAAAATACTGCTATAACCCGGCTCTACATCTTTTACAAAATCAATCATTGGATGTAATACGTCTTGTTTTATCCCTGTCATAAAACCAGCTTCTCCAAGCATCGATTTTTCCATTAGGGCATTACACGGACAAACCGTGACACATTGCCCACAACTTACACAAGAAGAATCATTAATGGATACGCCATCATCCCAAATGACACGCGGGCGATCTAAACTCCAATCAATCGATATTGTTTCGTTTACTTGTAAGTTCTGGCACACTTCTACACATTGCCCACATGCAATACACTGATTTGGATCGTAACGATAAAACGGATGGGACATATCCACCTCCGAAACGCTCACTTTCGGTTCGTACGGATATTTCTGCTCCTCAATTCCCATCATATGTACCGTATTATGGACTTTACAATTCCCGTTATTATTATCGCAAACAGTACAATATAATAAATGATTCTCAAGTATTCGATCCATCGCTTCTGTTTGAGATTCAACTGCTCGCTTTGACTTTCTCTCAATATGCATACCTTCTTCAAGGTTTGTTGAGCAAGCGCGCATCAGTTTTCCATTCACTTCAACAATACATGTATCACATGTCTGAATCGGATCTACTTCTGGTACGTGACAAATTTGCGGGTGTTCAAGTTCTCTTTCGTTAAATAACTGCAATATCGTTTTTTTACTAGATGAAATATACTCTGTACCATCGACAGTTACACGAATTTTCTGTTCTGACATCTTTACCCTCTCCTTACAACCAACCGTACAACACATTCTGAATACGTTTTCAAAACGATGTTGCTATACGCTCTTTTTCAAAACAGCAAAACTAGTTCTTAGAGGTAGATTCTTGATGTATAAAATAAGCTTGCAATTGATGTATAAACTACGATTCTATTATATCGTAGAAAACAAATAATAACCAAGGGTTGTATGTGAATACAAAGTGAAAAAATGGTATAAAAAACCTTCTTTTTTTAGGTGGGCAAGGTTTTAAAACAAATGGAGCAAGCGAGTTTTGGTTCCAGTGTATTTTCCGTAGCAGCGACTTCTACGTTGAAAAATTAAAATAGATTTATATAAAACGAATGCTTTTCTTTTTTTCTTGTCTTATGATAAACATGGGAGAATAATTGATAAAGGGGAAAATCGTATGGAGTCCGTTCAAAGCACATATAAAATGGTTCGTTACCAAGGTGGAACATTTCATCAAAAGGATGATGAGATTGTAACAGAGTATCCACTTACAATTAAACTAAACGGTGAAGAATATGTAACAATTGTTTGTACCCCTGATCATATTGAAGATATGGTTATTGGTTTCTTAGTATCAGAAGGTATTATTCCTTCCTATAAATATATTGAACAATTATGGATCCAAAGAGAAAAAGGATTTGCGCATGTCACAACGACGCAAACAAATCCACTCTATCAAACTTGCTATAATAAACGATATGTGACATCGTGCTGCGGTAAAAGCAGACAAGGCTTTGTCTTTGTAAATGATGCGGCAAAAGCAAAAACGATGCACGATATTCATATTACGCTCAAACCTGAAGATTGCTTTCACCTCATGAATGCTTTGCAGCAATCCTCTACTACTTTCCAAGAAACAGGCGGCGTACATAACACCGCATTATGTGATGCAAAACAAATTCTCGTTTCACGAATGGATATTGGGCGTCACAATGCTTTAGACAAAATTTACGGTTATTGCTTACAAAGCAATATTTCGATAACAGGAAAAGTAATTGCCTTTAGCGGACGCATTTCATCCGAAATCTTACTTAAAGTTGCAAAAATCGGCTGTGAAATTGTCCTATCAAAATCCGCTCCGACAAAATTAGCTCTAGAACTTGCTCATGATTTAGGAATTACTGTCGTTGGTTTTATTCGCGGTGATTCTTGTAATATTTACACGCATCCAGAGCGAATTGAGGGGTATAATTAAACAAAACACTGAGGCGTTTCACTTTTCGCTATGATTCAACTCAGCGAATCAACTACTTGTATGTCGAATATCGTCGAAGCGTCTTTAAATCATGTCGAAGCGCCGATATATTCTAAAAAGTGGTCGATATATCATGAAAAGCGCCGATATATTGCAAAGAACGATCGATAACGGAAAAAGGAATGACTTCAAAGGGCACTTATGTGCCTTTTCGGTCAGCTTCTATATAAATAAATAAGTCACTGCAATGTAGAATACACGATGATCCCCACTTTCGTTTAAAACGTGGCAGAAAAAGGAACTGACCGCTCCTATGCACGGCCAGATGCTCTCGTTTCTCATAAAAGGAAAGGCGGTTTTATGTAACTTACATTCGTATAGTTATAAAAATGTAACATATATATCTGTTGAATAGTTAATAAAGTTAATATATAATTTCATTACATAAACCACTAGGAGGTTACTTGTATGAATATTCGTGTATTAACAAAAGAAAATGCAGATATATATTTACAACTTTGCATAGAAGGATTAACTCAAAATCCAGAAGCATTTGGTTCCTCTTATGAAGATATTATGAAACAAGAAAATCCCGTTTCTGCCATTGCAAAACGGTTAGATAACCCTGAAAAGTTTACGATAGGTGCTTTTCATGAAGAGGAATTGATCGGTATTGCCACTCTTGAAATAAAACCACTTGTCAAACAAGAGCATAAGGCGAAAATTGGCTCTGTATATGTCTCTCCAAAAGCACGTGGTCTTGGTGCTGGAAGAGCGTTAATTGAAACTATCATTGAAAATGCCCCTAGATTAGATATAGAACAAATTATGCTTAATGTGGTTTCCGGAAATAAACCGGCAAAGAAACTATATGAATCACTTGGGTTCCAAACATTTGGTGTAGAAGAACGTGCTTTAAAATATAACGGACAATATTGGGATGAAGAGCATATGATGTTATTTCTCAATGCTTAACACCCACTCTCCTGCAGCTCTTGAAGTGGGTGTTTTATATATTCAGCATCACAAAAGCCTCGCACAATGTATGCGAGGCTTCTTCTCTATCTCATAATAATAAATTTATTTATAATAACCAAAAAAACTTTCTGGCACAAACAACGATAATCATCATTGATACCGCAATGCAGATTATAGCTCCATTTCGTTCTTGTTTCTGCTTTTCAATGTCTTGCTTGTTCACTATCCAAGTCCCCTTTTATCTACATTCAAAAAAAAAGCCGTGAGATAGAAATTTTTCTTATCCGATGCGAGGTGAATACGAAAAATGTTCTCTATCTCACGTACACAATAGAATGGAATTTGCCATTTTGAAATCAAAATGACATGACGTTATGTCGCAACATAGGGTATTTTTGTGCTGCTACATTGATTATTATAAAAGAAAAATGTGCAAAAGTAGTGCATTTTTTATGGCAATTGTCCTTTTTTTTTCCATATGAACAGTGTTTTTTGTAAAGTTCATGTAGAATAATATTAAGGAAACTTCTATTCGCGAGAGCTTGACTCTCCTATTTTTTCCTTTTGACTCTTAATGCAGGAGTAAATAATGAAAATTTGAGGTGAACATCGCTATGGCAAAACTATTATTAGTAGATGACGAAGAACGCATGCTTCGCTTATTAGATTTATTCTTAAGTCCACTTGGACATTTTTGTATGAAGGCAACATCAGGCCAAGAGGCACTTGAGCTCGTTCAACAAAAAGAGTTTGATCTGATTTTGTTAGACGTGATGATGCCCAAAATGGACGGCTGGGAGGCTTGCTCTCAAATTCGCCAAATCAGTAACGTCCCCATTATTATGCTAACAGCACGGAATCAAAATTATGACATGGTGAAAGGACTCACATTAGGTGCTGATGACTATATTACAAAACCATTTGATGAGCAAGTATTAATCGCTCGTATCGAAGCTGTGCTCCGCCGTACGAAGAAAGAGGGATTTGTAAACTTTAACGGCATCGAATGGGATAAAACGAGACATACCGTAACTGTATATGATGAAAAACTCTCTCTCACGCCAATTGAGTTTTCCTTGCTTGGACTCTTTTTACAAAATATAAACCGTGCTTATAGCCGTGATGAGCTTATCGAAATCATTTGGGGATTTCAAACAGATATTGAATATCGCACTGTTGATTCTCACATTCGTAATATACGTGAAAAGCTTCGAAAAGCAGGATTTCCTATCGAAGATTATCTAGAAACCGTTTATAAAATAGGTTACAAATGGAAAAATGGATCCTCATAAAGAGAAAGGAAAACTTTCATCAGTGGGGATTCTTCTTCTTTCCCCATGAATGATTGGTTGAACTACTCAGACATATACTAGCAGTTTTTCTTCTATACAGTAGAGGTTTTACTGCCTGTTAGTACAGGAAAAAGGTTGTGAATCATAATGAATAAACTTTCTATAAAGCTTGGGACGTATTTTTTATTGTTAGCTCTTTGCATTGAATCCGTACTATTTGTATCCTTTCATACAACATTAGCACAAATGCGTGTGGACGAAGAAACTACGGCCCTACTAGAAAAAGGAAATTGGTATCGTAATATTATCGAAAAACGCTATAGAGAAGGAATCTTTGAACGCGTGGTAACGATGGAATCGAATTCGCCTGCCCACACAAAACTTGTCATAACAGATGCAACAGGCCACGTTATAGACTCTTCTGATGCTATCACCGAAGACATGCGCAAACAACTTGAACAAAAAATTACGCACATTCCTAGAGATGGAATGGTAACAGAATGCCGCTGGAAAGACTCAAAATATATTTCAACAGCCAGCCCTATAGTAAAATATGGAGTTGTCATTGGCTATGCCCATATGTTTTTAGAGACTGCCTCTATAAAAGCAATGATTTTTCGATTAACACAACAATTTATTACTGTCGGGGCCTTGACAGTAGCTCTCACAACAATTTTAGTATTTTTACTTTCAAGGGTTATTACAAATCCACTTATAAAGATGAAGCAAGCAACTGAAAAAATGATGAAGCAAAACGAGCCCATTACGTTAGGTATTAAAAGTAATGATGAATTAGGAAGCCTAGCAAAAACAATCGAACAACTTTCTAGTGAGCTAACATATATGAAAAAAGAACGAAACGAGTTTCTCGCCAGCGTTGCACATGAATTACTCACTCCGCTCACATATGTAAAAGGATACACAAAAGTTGCCAAAAGAGGGTCTTTATCTAAAGAAGAACGGGAAGAATACTTACAAATCATTGAAGAAGAAACAGAAAATATTACTGAACTCGTACAAGACTTATTTGAACTCGCGCAACTTGAACAACACCAATTTACGATAAAGAAACAGTCCATCTTACTGTTACCATTTGCTGAACGTATCATTGAAAAGATAAAACCATCTCTTAAAAAAAAGCAAATGACTCTCTCTTTATATTGCCCAGAAGATTTATATGCCTGTATCGATGACCGCCGCATGGAGCAAGTCATGCTAAATTTATTACATAATGCACATCAGCATTCTCACGAAAATTCTCATATTACAGTACAAGTATTAAAAAAGGAGAATACTTTTCTTATACAAGTGCAAGATGAAGGGGAAGGAATTCCAAGTGAGGACATATCACATATTTTTGACCGCTTCTATCGAGTTGATAAATCCCGAACACGAGCAACTGGCGGAAAAGGTATTGGTTTAGCTGTTGCAAAAGAAATTGTGGAGTTGCATGGTGGTTCTATAGAAGTAACGAGTGAGGTCGGAGTTGGAACTACATTTACTATTGAGTTACCTGTTGAATAGCTGTTTTATATAAAAGTTGAAATAAAACCCTTTTCTTTTTTAGATGGGCGAGAGCAGCTAGCCGTGCATGGTAGCGGTCAGGGCCTTTTTCTGCCACGCGCTTGCTCTCTTTGTTTAAAACATGGCCCGTGGCAGAAAAAGGCCCTGACCGCTACTACGCCAGCCGCTCTTGCCCATCTAAAAAGAAAGGGGGATGTCGCTTATTAGCTTATACAAACCCATTTTCATATTTCAATAAATAAGTCGCTGCTATTATTGTGTATTCTACATAGCAGCGACTTATTTATTGAAATATGAAAATGGGTTTGTATAAGCTAATAAGCGACATCCCCCTTTCTTTTTAGATGGGCAAGAGCGGCTGGCGTAGTAGCGGTCAGGGCCTTGTTTTAAAACAAAGGAAAAAACGAGTGCAGGATACTTGTTTCTTCATAATTGCAGTTTTTATGTAGAAATATTAAAACAATTTATATATTAGGCCTATTTTTTGAAAGTATTATGATTTTCATATAAAATATAAAATTACCACCAAAGAATTGGAGGATGATACAATTGGAAATTCGTGTATTAACGAAAAAAGATGCAGAAATTTACTTAGCACTTCGCGTTGAAGGATTAAAACAAAACCCGGAAGCGTTCAGTTCTTCTTATGAAGATCTTATTAATAAAGAAGATCCTGTTGAATATAAAGCGCAAATATTAGATCAAAACGAAAATTACACGCTTGGTGCTTTTAAAGACAGCGATTTAATCGGCGTGGCAACTTTAGAAACAAAATCATTTTTAAAGCAAGAACATAAAGCAAAAATTGGTTCTGTTTATGTCTCTCCAAAAGCGCGCGGAATGGGCGCAGGGAAAGCACTGATGCAAGCAACAATTGAAAAGGCAAAAGAATTAGAAGTAGAACAACTTATGCTTGATGTTGTCGTTGGCAATGAAGGTGCAAAAAAGCTCTATGAATCGTTAGGCTTTAAAACATTCGGCGTACAAGAGCGTTCGTTAAAATATAATGACCAATATTGGGATGAAGAGCATATGGTTTTATTTTTACATGAAGAAAATAAATAGGAAAAAGGGACTTATTTTTAAAAGTCCCTTTTCATATACCTTCAATTAAACCACGCTTTTCCAAGCAATTGAACCGCTTCCGCAATTTCTTCCTCAGATAAAATAGCAAAGCCAAGCAAGATTGTTTTATTATCAGCTTTCATCTCATCATAGTACATAGAAACTGGATATACTTTTATACTATATGCTGCCGCTTTCTCAATAAGCTCTTGCTCTGTCATACCATTATTTACTCGTAATAATATATGCAGCCCCGAATCTTGGCCAACTATTTCTACGCATTTCGGGAAATATGTTGAAATTGCTGAAACCAATGTATCTCTCTTCTTACGATACACCACTCTCATTTTATGAATATGCTTTTCCCAATGTCCGCCTTCGAGAAATCGTTTCAAAATCTCTTGATCAATACGCGATACGGTCTGCGTATAAAAGAAATATTCTTTTTGATATACTTCAATAAGTGTTTTTGGAAGCACCATATAACTGATACGTAACGATGGAAGTAACGCTTTTGAAAAAGTACTCATATAAATAACCTTTCCATTTGTATCTAACCCTTGGAGAGCTGGAATTGGTTTTCCTGAATATCGAAATTCACTATCATAATCGTCTTCTACAATATAACGTCCTTCCTCTTTCTCTGCCCAATGCAAGAGCTGCATTCTTCTCGAAACCGGCATAATCATTCCGCATGGAAATTGATGAGATGGTGTCACAAATACCACATCTGCATCACTTTCTTCCAAACTCGATATCATAATCCCATCTTCATCAAGCGGCAGCATTTCCACATGTTCTGCCCCTTTTTCACACGTAACAATTTTCTGGTGGTATCCTGGATTCTCTACTGCAAATGTACTCTCTTTTAACAATTGAAATAGCATCCTTATTAAATATTGCGTTCCTGCCCCAATAATAATTTGACTTGGTGAACATTGTACACCGCGCGATTCATACATGTATTGCGCAATTTCTTTTCTTAATCCAAATTCACCTTGTGGATGCCCAAGCAGTAGTACTTGCTCATTCTCAACTTGCAGTACTTCATTTGCCAATTTGCGATATAAGGCAAGTGGAAATGAGCGAGCATCAACACCTGTATGCGTAAAATCAAATGCATAGTCGCGATCATAATAAGTTACTTCTTCTACATGGTGCATCTTTTCTTTCACATACAATACACTTTGTTCCACTTCACATACAAAATACCCTTTACGTGGAACAGCCTCTATATAACCTTCCGCAATAAGCTGACTATAAGCAGATTCAATTGTATTTTTACTAATTTGTAAATATTGAGCTAATTTACGCTTAGATGGTAATTTCGTATGAGGCTTTACATTTCCAGATTTCATTTCCTCTTTCATGTAGTTATATAGTTGTACATATAGTGGTTCTTTACTATGAACATCAAGTTTTGGTGTTAATTCTAACATACAAACTGACCCCTTTATTTTATAGAAAACTGATACTTTTGATGGTATCAGAAGTTATATATAATACTTTCATGCTTATCATTTCTATTAAGAAAAAGCAAGAGCTTTCATACAAAGGAGGATACATCATGAAATCATCGCGACACTTCGGCTTAATGATGATTATTAGCGGGGCGACATTATGGGGGCTATCTGGTCCTATGATTCAATGGCTATTTCATCATACTGAACTATCATCTAGTGACTTTTTAGTCATTCGTCTTCTATTAGCAGGCGTGTTTATTTTATGTTCATTACTATTTACAAAACAAAATATATTTGGTATTTGGAGGCATCCGCGTCATTGGATTCAACTGCTAATTTTTTCAATTGCTGGCATGCTTGGTGCCCAGTACGCATTCATTGAAACCGTTCATATAAGCAATGCTGTAACTGCGACATTATTTCAATTTCTCGGTCCAGTTCTTATTACTATTTACGTTGCGCTGCAACACAAAAGACTTCCTTCCACTACGCAATTCATAGCAATCATAGCTGCATTAGCGGGGACGTATTTCCTTATTACCAACGGATCAATTGAAAATATTATTCTTTCTAACCAAGCAATATTATTTGGTATTTTAACAGCAATTGGTTTTGCTTTTTACACACTCCATCCCGCTTCGCTTATTAAACAGTGGGGGACATCGGTAATTGTTGGTTGGGGGATGTTACTCGGAGGAATTTCCCTGTTTCTATATAATCAAGAATTCCATTTTCAACATATAGCAAATACATTAACAATAGGTACATTTTCTATGCTTATGCTCATCATTATAAGTGGCACACTTTCTTTCCTTCTCTATATCGGTAGTCTAAAGTATTTATCTGCAACAGAAACGAGCATTTTATCAAGTATTGAACCACTCGTAGCAGCTATTGTTTCGATTATCTGGTTGAATGAGTCGTTTGGAACATATCAATTATTAGGCGGCGCTTTCATTATTGTTGCAGTAATTTTTTTAACCCTGCCAGAAAAAGAAGTACAACCAAAATTAGCAACCAAACACATGTAACAGAAAGTAACAAACCATAGCATAAAAAAAGAGATAAGGTTTCATCATCATTTTGATCCCTTATCTCTTCTTTTCCCTACATCAGCTCGTTTATATAGGGAAATCTTTCTTATTTTACTGCATATACTTTTTGACTTGGCAATTCTAAACAGTTAAGTTGGCCGCCGTATACAGCGCCTCCATCAATACCAATGATACGATTTCCGCCAAAATACACACCGGAATTCTCGTTATCACCGTGAAGAAGTTTCGTTTCTGTATGCCCAAATACAACAGTTTTCTCACCGTTGTATCCATTATGAAATTCATTTCTAATCCACATCAATGTATGCGCATCCGTTTCAGAAACAGGTGTCATTGGTTCTACACCTGCATGAACAAAAATATAGTTATCTGTTTCAATATAGTGGTCTAGTCCTTTTATGAATTCGATATGTTGTTCTAACACTTCAGAATGTAACAGCGGCTTTATGAACTCCTCTTCACTTACAGCAATATCACTTTCTGAAAAGCCGTAGCTATGTAACGTTTGGTCTCCTCCATTTCTCTTTACCCAATGATTCCAAAACTTTTCTTCCTCTGTCGTTAAAGCCTTTAGCATCATATCTTCATGATTCCCTTTTAAGACGAGCACACCCGCATCTTTTAAATGCATCACTTTTTCAATTACCTCTTTAGCATTCGGGCCACGATCTACATAATCCCCTAGCAGAATAAGTTGATCCTCTTGTGGATTGTATTCTACTTTTTCTAATAGCTTTTCAAATCTCTCTAATTCACCATGAATATCACTGATTACAAGTGTTCTTCTCATATGTATTTCCTTCTTTCTCATTTATAAAAGTTAATTCATATTATAGAGAGACTCTATTAATATCGCAATTTTCTAACTAGAAAGACATTATTAAAATAAAAGACTAGCATCTATTTAGACGCTAGTCTTTCGTTTTTATAGTTTTTTGCTAAATAGCACTTTTGTTCATCCACGTTCCTTATGGAAGGTTATATTTTGCCAACCATTCTTTCATAACATTCAATAATTCCTCTTGAATCTCTTTATTTAGAAGTCCTTTATATTCTTTCATTAACCCTAGCATTGTATGATTTTTATCAACTTCCCGCAAAATATGGTTCATATTAGGGATGATATGCCACTCCGCCTCACCTGCGGCATATTCCGCAATATCCCTTGCCTGCTCTGGGGGCACTTGTATATCTTTATCTCCAGTAATCGCTAAAACAGGACATTCCACTCTCTCTAAATACTCTACAACATTGTATTGAAATTGTTCACGTATCCACTTTGCGTTTACCTTTACTCCTTTGATTCGCAAAGCAGGCTTTGATGATTGTTGTATTTTTTCCATCTGTGCTTCATTTTGTTTCTGAATACGTTGTGGAAGTTTTAAAAAGCGGTATAGCCATCCTCGAAATCCAGATGCTGATTCTAATTCTTTCACTGCCATTTTCATTTGTTTTGGCAGTAATGTTTTCGAAGGTTCAGCTGCGCCGGCGAGTAAAATTAAGCCAGCAACTGACTCTCTTACATAAATAGCCGGTGCAAGTAACGCTCCTTCACTATGACCTACAATAACGATTCGCTTCGGATCAATTTGCGGATGCTCCTTTAAAAAACGTACACAAGCAACGCCATCATCAATTAAATCTGTAACACCTGTTTCATAATAATTCCCTTCACTTTTATGCGTACCACGCTTATCATAACGAAAAGTCGCAAATCCTAACGAAGTGAAATAGTCCGCTAAGTCTTTATATAAATTTAGTTTTAAACCACGAACATTTCCATCCCGGTCTCCCTTTCCCGTTCCAGCAATAAGTAAAATAGCTGGGTATGTTGCTGCATCATGTGCTGGAATTGTTAACGTTCCTTGAAGTGAAACTTTACTTTCAATTGTAACGAACAATTCTTTCCCCATATTATTTATTCTCCCTTCCCATTTCTTTCAGGAATAATAATTGTTGAAATCGTTCTTCGCTTTCGCTCTGGAGATGGTTTACGCTCCATTGCTTTTAAAAATACTCCACTCATTTCCTTTGCAAATTCTTGAAACTCCTCATCACTCATATAAAAGCTTGCTTGTCGATACCCGACTCCATCTTTTTCGAAGTCAACATGATCTTGCTGCAAATAATCTTTAAAACTTGCCATAATCTGAGTGGTAAACATCATAAAATATTGCATATGTTCTTCTTTCGTTACATCTTGCAAATCCTTTTGTGAAACACTAGCCATACTGTGATTCAAAGCATACAACTTTTCAATCGTTCCTCGTATTTGCGTTTCCTGAGCAACTTGTAATATATGTGCTGTCGTTAGCTTTTCTAAATGACGATATAACGTCGCCTGTGGAATATGCGGTAACCTTTTCGCAAGCTGCTTTGCAGTTAAATTCTCTCCTCCGATAAACTCTTGAATCAGTTGAAAACGAATTGGATGAAACAGTATATCCATCTTTCTTTCTTTCATATATCTACACTACTCCCTTTACTACAACTTATGATTATATTATCAAAAATGATAACAAAAATACATACAAAACATTCATTCATATTAAAAATATGAATGGATAACACCAAATAGAATCCTCCGGTATATCATTTTTCATTACAAAAAAACGAGTACATGCATACTTACACACATAACCGTTCTCATTTTTTATATTTTAATAAAATAAAACTTCCATCAGAAAAAATTTTTTTATTCTCCACTCACTCGCTCTCTTTGTTTCAAACATCGCCCGTGGCAGAAATGGGCACTGACCGCTTCTACACACGGCCAGACGCTCTCGCCTCCCCTAAATAAAAGGGGGTTTTTATGTTGTTTTTCAATTTAGCTTCATATATATCTATCTTGATATTCCAACACATAAATCACCGCTATGCAAAACACAACATGATCGCCCACTAGCTTGCTCCCTTTGTTTAAAACATCTCACGTGGCAGAAAAGGGCACTGACCGCTTCTACACACAGCCAGACGCTCTCGCCCCCCTAAAAAGAAAGGGGTTTAGTGGTTTTTATATCGTTTTCAACTCATATATAGCTAAATAAAACAAACCCTATTCACAGCCCGTTATCAACAGGTCATCCTCCACTTTACACAATACCGTATTCATATCTACTTCCTGTCCAACTACTACATCTACAGACAGTACATTTCCACTAATCCCAACCACTGCTTCTTCTAATATTCCATTATTATTTCTAATAATAAGTAGCTTTTCCCATTCATAAACATAAGAATTTTCGTTGATTAACACTTCTTCTACTACTCCATTACATGGGCTATAAATGCTTTCAATAACTGCTTTCATACAAGTTCTACTCCTTAATTTCCTATTCATAATCTCATTTTCCTCACCCATTCTATCACTGTTATTTCAGATTTTTTATATTTTAAAAGATTTGAATTGTATTACATTTTCTAGTTAGCTATATTAAAATAGTAACCCCTCTAGCCACACGCTAGAGGGGTTACTATTTTAATATATTTTCATTTTTTGTTGCTAGGAGTACCGTCACATCGCCATCAACTTAAGAATTCAGAATTACCCCAAAACGAAAAAAATGGGCTCAATTCTTATGGACACCTATAAAAAGGTACTGTATATCGTATACATGTAAGGTTAACGTATCATTATCAGTAGCAGAATCCTTGTTTTTATTAAGTTCTCTCTTCTTTTCTATGTAAAATCGATATATTACAAAATCAGTTTAATCAAGTGTTGGTTCAAAAATTACAAGAGATTACGAATGAATTAGTTACTACAAAAGAGCATTTAGCTAATACTGAGAGAAAGTTAGACGAAATAGAGGGGAAAAATAGTGAATTAGAAGTCTTTATAGAGAAAAAGTTAGAGAAACGAGATCAGTTATTGCTTGAAAACATTAGAGATATACAGAAACAAAAACGGAAAGGTTTTTTCGGTTTGTTTAAAAATTAAATATGGGTGGTACCCGATGTAGGGTTTTAATGTCGGAACATACATAGAATAAGGAAAGGAATGCGGTATATAACAATATACAAGCATTCCCTTGCTATGATTATGCTATTTTTTTCGAATCGCCTTATAAAAGTAAAATTAGAAATTCTCAGTTTATTTTTATATCTAAAGTTCCGTCCTCTTGAACAGTTTGAATAATAATCTTTGCTGTTCCTTTTCCTTCTCCTTCAAAATATCCAAAAATATATTCTTCGTGTTTTTTTTTGTTTTTGTCTTGGTAATGTAATTTGAGGGCATTTTCTCCCATATTTTTTAGTTTAATGCTAGTCTTATATTTTTCATTTGAATGAAGAGTAGGAACTACGAAATTTTGAATTTCACGACCATCAGAAATTGTAAGACCTGTTATATTTTGATTCGTTTTATTTTTAATCGTTATATCAAATCCACTTTTAAAAAATAAGGAATACACACTCGTTACAATTAGAATGCTCCCTATTACTAGAGAAAGGTATATCCATTTTCTTTTTTTCATGAATTTCCTCCTTTTCCATTTAACTTCTTAATATTAGTAAAAAAAACTATTTTTGTAAATTATTTAATTAAAAAGGAGATAGCATCAGGATTTTGCAGATTTACAACGCTAATATCATTTTTTCCGAATTAAAATGGTATTCTCCTAATAAATTAATATATACCCAACCTAGAGATGACATATGGTGCAATAATTCTTCATTACAACTATCTGTTCCAGTGTAAGCAAATCTCTACCTCTCGTAATTTCCATACAGTATCATCTCATTTCTGTAATTTGTTACTTTTGGAGATAAATTGGACAATTTTAAAGTTTCTTTGCACGAAAAAAAGCTGCTAAATATAAGCAACTTTTTTTATCTATTTGTTCCTATCGTTTTTACTTTTGACGAATATCAATCCACCAACGATCTTTCGCATTCATATTTTCAGTGCCACTAACCCCACTATAATGAAAAGCATCAAGGAAGATTGAATCCAGTTTATCCTCATCTACAAAATAACCTAAGTTAACCTTCATCGTTTGTCCTGGTGGGATACTGCCAATATTGTAAAAGCTTTTTCCGTTTCCGTGAGGTTCTAAATAATCAACTTCGCTCGACATAATACCGTATTCGGAAAGTCCATATTTTTCAGCGTAGTTCCATGCATTTTTTTCAGGTTTAAGCACTTTTATGGATGGACTCATATAGATTTCTTCTGTCGCCTGTTTACCAATATTTTTCACTGTTGTTGTCAGGTAGACAAATTTAAGATTAACGGATTTCGACTCTACTAATTCGTCAATTGAATCTTTACCATTTCCAACTTTATATACATCCCGTTTATACGGTATCAATTTTTTCGTCTGATCTAAAGCCTTATTCTTGCTTAGTCTTTCTAGTCCATATTCATTAAAGTTCTCTTGTTTAAAATCTTTGATTGAATCAAAGACTTCAACTTTCTCTATAACATATTCAAGTTTGCTGTTATCCATGCCGATAGGTAAGGTTACTGGAACCATTTGACCTACGCTAAATAGTTGTTTGCTGTCTTTTTCCAAAGGAATAACGCTAGGTTTTGTTGGTTCATTCGCTTTGCTAAAACGATCTTTAGCATAATCTGCTGTAAATGATGCCTGTTCCTTTGATGTTTGCTCAAGTGAAATATTCTCTAAGACATTCATCATTTGTTCTTCACTTACATCGGCTCCAATATAACTTTCTAACATAATCCCCTCTTTCTCAAAAAGAAGAAAGACCTGTCTGTTAAACATTAAATTTTTGTTTCCAGTGTCTTTATTGACAATCACTGCTTTCTTACCATTTATCTCTTTTTCTTCGTAGTTGTTTGCGTACAGCGTTTGAAAATCTGAATTTTTTCCTAATCTCCAAAGAAGGAATGAAAACCCGCCCTTTGCGTAGTTATCTTTAAATGAATATTTCATATCATCGTGATTGTCTGCTGCCATATTTTCTGGTAATTTGCCGACTTTCAACTTATACCAACTTTCACTCTTTTTCGGTTCCTTATTTGTTACGGAAACATTTACTTCATAATTTTGTTTTTTGACAATCATATCATAGACTTTTACTGCACCAAAAACAGTTGTCGGCATGCCAATCAATAAGCAAGCAGCAGCGATTAAAATACGATTCTTTTTATGCTTGGCCCGTGGTTGCCCACTCTTAATTCCCTCCATAAACACTTTCTTTTTGCGCTTGTAGGTATCTGAAAATTCATGTTGTTCATCCAGTTTATCAAAATCGTCTAAAGCGATTTTTTCAGCAAGGTCATACATTTCTTTGGAGTTCTTGGAATTCGTCATTTTGTATACCTCCTATCATATTTTGTACTCGTTTTCGAGCGCGTTCAAATTGCTTGCGGACATTGACCTCAGTTATCCCCATTAGATTTGAAATTTCCTGATAAGTTAAGTTATAGAAGACTTTGTACTTAAAAACCTGTCTGTTAGACTCATTTAACTCTTTTAGCAATGTATCAATTTGAACCTCAGACATGAAACGCTGTTCCCACTGTTCAATATTTTCATCTGCCACTTCCGGTAATTCTCTTTGATATTCTTCTAAGAACATTTCCTGTCGTTTATTTTTCCGGTAACTATCAATCGCTTTGTTTTTTGCAATTCTCAAAATGTAGCGTTTAAGCTCTTGAGTGTTCAAGCTGTGGAGTTTTTCCAGATTCTGATAAAGATTAATAAACGTCTCTTGAACTGCATCTTCAGCCTGCTGAACATTATTTAAAATAGAATAGGCTACATAATAAATTTTTTGTTCATACAACTCGTATAGCTCTTCCATCTTTTCATAATCTTTGTTTGTAACTTTCATGTAATCCCTCCTCTCATTCTATATAACGAATGGACGCTATAACTTTGTGACACTTCCTCCAGCTATTAGAAAGCCAGTTGCATCCTACATAAGTAATAAAAATATCATTATCACAAATTTCTATTTTTTCATAGTAGTGTTGGTGGCACTGGAAAGCCGTTGGTAGATTGATATTCGCCATAATAAAATCGATAGAAGAAAAGCGATATGATGTTGTTAGAGGGTTATTTTATGAATGAAAAAGACATTCAGTTGTTACAAATTAGTTTGAAGGTGCGAACTAGGGATTATTTATATAATGCGAGAGAGGCTGTGAAGTTATTTGAGAGGTTATTAAACATCTGAAGAAAAAACTGTATGTTTAAATATTATAATAATAAGATAAATAATCGTTCACCTGTTCCCTTTGTTTTAAAACCACGCACATGGAAGAAGTAGGCACTGACCGCTACCATGCGCGGCCAGATGCTCTCGTCTCCTAAAAGAAAGGAAGTTTCATTTGTGTTTATATAGAAATCCATCCTCGTTTTTTAACACAAAAGCCGCTGTTATGCAGAATACAACAGAACCTGCACTCGTTTGCTCCTTTTGTTTTAAACCTCGCACGGGGCAGAAACAGGCACTGACCGCTACCATGCGCGGCCAGATGCTCTCGCCCCCCTAAAAGAAAGGGGTTTTTATTTCGGTTTTTTATTTCATCTTCTTACTGCTCACTATTTTCCTTCTTACTTTCTTCTACTACTTGTACAACAGGCCCCTCACTAGCAGATTGCTGCATTGCACCTTTTCCTGCAAAACTCTCCAGCAATTCTTTTAAATCAATACCTGAAGAAGCCTTCAAAGTTTCTTGCATCGTTGCCATTAAATCAGTCGCATAGCCGGCAACTTTACCAGCGCCACTATTTTTTCCACCGCCGCCAGTATCGACAACTGTAATTTTATCGATATTACTAAGCGGACTTGCAATTTCTTTCGCATAGCTTGGTAACATTTTTAATACCATGTCCATAATTGCTGCTTGACCGTATAGTTCAAATGCTTCAGCAATTTTTTGTTTTGCTTCTGCTTCAGCAAGACCTTTCAGTTTAATAACATCCGCTTCTGCTGTACCTTGTGCTTTTTGTACTTCTGCTTTTGCTTGACCTTGTGCTTTTTCAATTTCGGCTTTCGCTAAACCTTCCACACGCACTTCTTCTGCACGTGCTTTTGCTTCTGCTTCAATTTTATATTGCTGGGCATCAGCTTTTTTCATTTGTTGTACTTTTTCTGCTTCCGCCGCTTGCTCAACTGCATAACGATCCGCATCTGCTTTTTTCTTCACTTCTGCATCGTATTGCTTTTCACGACGAGCAATTTCTCTTTCTTCTAATTCAATTTGTTTTTCACGCTCAATAATTTTCACTCGCATTTGCTCTTCTGTTACACCTTGTTGAGCCTTCGCTTGCTGTAATTCATAGGAAAGGTCAGCATCTGCACGTGCTTGTTCTTGTTCCCTTTTATATGATTGCACCTTTAATTCTTTATGTTTCTCAGCTTCAGCAATTTGCGCATCACGCTGATACTCTGCTTCTTTTGCTTCTTTTTCAGCACGCGCTTTTTCAATCCGTGCTTCTTTTTCTCGCTCTGCGTTTGCAATTTGTGCATCACGCTTCACCGTTGCAATTTGCGGTTGACCAAGTGCATCTAAGTACCCGTTTTTATCACTAATTTCTTTAATTGTAAACGATACGATGCGCAGCCCCATCTTCTTCAAATCAGTGGAAGCAACTTCATGTACCTTCTGAGCAAACTGTTCCCTGTTACTATACGCATCTTCTACTGTCATCGACGATAGAATCGCTCGTAAATGTCCTTCTAATACTTCCTTTGCTTCTACTTTCAGTTCTTCCGTTTCTTTTCCTAAATATTGCTCTGCTGCTGTTGATACTTCCTCAATTGTAGAACCCACCTTAATAATTGAAACACCATTTACTGTTACTGGAACACCTTGCTTCGTATATGTATCACGTGTTCCTACTTCTAATTTATAGTTTAATAGGCTAAGGGGTTCTGCTTGTTGCATAACTGGCACAACAAACGTACCGCCACCGCGAATAATTTTAATCTTCTTGCCATCATCTGTTGTCACAACATTTTTCCCACTGCCTAGTCCACTTCCTGTTACAATTAACGCTTCATCGGGCCCAACCGTTCGATATTTCGTAATAAAGACTAAAATCAAAATCGCTAATATTGCTAACAAAACACCACCAATAATTAATGGAACCATAGTAACTCCTCCTTATTATTTCGGTTTCTTTAAAGAAACCGCTAAATTTTGCACGAGTAAAACACCGTCTTGCACATCTTCAACAATGACATAAGACCCTTGTAAAATATCTTTCTTTCCTATCGTTTTAGCTGGCATCGCATTACTACCAAATTGAGAAGCTAGTAACACCTCACCGAATCCTTCTTTCGGAATCGTAATAATCACTTCTCCTTTGCAGCCAATAAACTCTTCCATACGGTGCATTGTATTTTGCTCCGCTTTAGAAATTGGTGCTAAAACAAGCATTTTCATTGTAATCACACCAACAAGTGCGAGGAAAAATGAAATAACAAAAATAGCAATACTCCCCCACGGAAAGATATATTCTAATATGTAACCAAATCCACATAGCATCGCAAGAAAGCTAAATAACAATGTAAAAGGCGAAGTAGCTCCGCTTGATATACTAAAAAGAGATTCTAAAATATCACCAAAAAGCAAATAAAGAATAGCAATAGCTCCGGTTATAATAAGCCCATATAAATAAATTGTTTCAATTGGAACATGAAATAACATACTGCTTCACTCCTTTCAAAATAAGTGAAACTTGTTATATTAAATATGTATTCCCTCCCCTCTTTAAGTATCTTAATTTTCAGTCATTTTTTCGAAAAAAGAGCCCTATACCGCAGACTCCAAAAAAAAGAACAGGAGAAAGCTATGGTGACAGCCTCCTCCTGAAAATAAACTACTATATTATATATCTATATAATACAAGTTTTTACACAAAAAGTAAAGTAACATATATATTGGAAGCTATTTTCACGGTGCACTTTCTCCTTTTGTTTTAAAACCTCGCATGTGGCAGGAAAAGGCATCTACCGCTTCTATGCGCGAACCGATCCTCTCGCCCCCTTAAAAGAAAAGAGGTTTCTATGTCTATTTTCTTCATTGCCACTAATGAAGAAATAGGCATAGAATTTTTATGCATTTATGGACAAACAAATAATCCTTCCTTATGCGAAGTGAATATCTTAATCATATAGGAGGGAAAGCATGGAAAAAGAACACCTTATTCTTACTATACTTGGAAGCAGTGGCGGCGCTGCTCGGGCATTTTTATCCTTATTAAACCATGCCGTGAAAGATATTCATAATCCGTTATACTCTCAGTTACAAAACTGTTCCATTCATTTAATTGATATAAAGCAAAAACCAGGGTCTTACTTTAAAAATATGTATCCTGCATTATACGAGAGTTTTACATTCCATATGTTTGATCTAAGCGATCACACATTATTTCGAAATCATCTACAGGAAACAGAGACAAGCATAGTCATTGATGCTTCCTTAGCAGATGCAGTAGAAATGCTAACATGCTGCAATGAGGCTGGTGTACATTATATAAATACCGCATTGCAATCACCAGCAATCGATGCAAACGAGCATATTAAACGGTTCAGTTTATTAGAAAGACAAAATTTCTTTGAAGAGCATAGACCTGCCTTCACAAACATGACAGGCATTATTTGTTCCGGTATGAACCCTGGCGTTGTTCAATGGATGGCCGTTAAGTTAATGAAACAAAATCCTGAGGAAGTCCCCCTCGCTTGTTTCATCGTCGAACACGATACAACTTTCTATCATGATCCAACTCTTATTAAAGAAAAAACTGTATACTCGACATGGTCACCAGCGGGATTTTTAGAAGAAGCTATTTTAAACTATCCTCTTTTCATGAAGCATCAAACTCCAATTCTCTTATGTAACACTGCTTACGAACAAGAATTTAAAGTAACGTTAGGAGATAAACAGTTTTCCGGCTGTTTAATGGGGCATGAAGAAGTAATTAACCTTGGAAAATTGTACGATATGGAGGTCGGCTTTTTATATCGTATCAATGATTATATGACAGAAGTAATTCATAACAACCAACAAAATATTGATGAACTATGGAACTGGAACCATCACGTATTAAATCCAGAAACTGGACAACTCCTCGGCGAAGATTTAATCGGTGTATTACTTGTCTATAAAGACAAAGAAGTCTATATGTACAATACAACAGCCACCCAACATGTATACACACAATATGGAACAAACGCAACCTACTTTCAAGTAGCATGCGGCGTTTACGGTGCACTTGCTAGCCTCTTACTCGATAATTTACCGCTTGGCTCTTACTTCGTAGACGAGCTTCTTTTAAATACAAATTCAAAATATGGTGATTATCTTTCTTATTATATGAAAGATTTTGTAATAGGAGAAAATGATACGACAGATGGGTTATTATTTGATCGTATAAGAAAGATTGAGTAGGTTTTTCTACTCAGTCTTTTTTAAGTTCACTTATGAGACGATTCTTCATGGAAAAAGCTATTCGTCACATGAAACACGTCAGCCATATTCATAGTAAGTAAAATTGTGTATAAAAAGCACCTTTACTAGTAATTTATGAAATACTACTTTTTATATAAAATAGCTATTGCATTCACTTTATAGAGCACCTCTTATGACGTTCTATTTACACTATATGTAAAAAAAGTGATTCTATCTGGTATGATGGAATTAGTACTGTTTTATCTGGGGGAGATTTTTTATATGGTCAAAAGAAATATTTCTTTATTCACTGGTTTGATATGCCTTGTGATATTAAGTTCATGTAATATTACAAAAAACATATCTAAAGGTATTAACAAAATAGAGCAACAAAAAATAGGGATATTTACAAAGTTCTCACTCGATTACAATCGGTTTTATTTACCATCTAGTTCTAATGAAGTAATGTATATGACTGTTGATGATAACAGTAAGTCCGGTATGCCGAATAAATTGATAGCATACGATTACGTAAATAAAGAAACAAAAGAAGTCTTCCAATCTAAATTAAAAAATCCCAATATGCAAGGTCAGCAAGCTAACAAAGAATGGGTATTGTGGACTGATACAGATGATTTTGGTACTCAATCCGTTTTATATGTGAAAAACATACATAATGGTAAGCAAAAAAAATTATATGAAACAGAAGGACCAATAGATGCTAACTTGTATCAACATTTTGTAACATGGACAGAAATTGATCCGATTAAAAAGTTAGCTTATATAAAAGTATATGATTTGAAAAATGATACAGTAAAGACCGTTGCTACAACCCATTCATATGATACAGGTTATTCTGTCAGTCATATGAATCAAGGAAAATTAGTGTATTCAGATGGAAATAGCATTGAAACTAACTTATACTTATACGACCTTAAAAGTGGTGAAACAATTGTGTACCCTACTCCTCACAAGTTTATTAACAATATTCGAATTGTAGGAAATAAAATTTTCTATGCTACTTTTCCATCACCAGATCAGTGGTATCCAGAATCCTACTTTATTGTGAATATGGAAACTAAAAATGTAGAACCTTTTCAATTAGATGAAGTTCATGGAGATTCCAATAATAACATAGGGCTAGTGAGTGCATTTCAAGACTATATGGTATTTCAAACAAGTACTCAGCAAGTATGGATATACAAATTACAAGATGAAGGATATAAAAAACAGAAATTAAACGTTTCCCAGCCATTTCAAACAGTGATGTCAGAAGGGCTTGACATAAATATTATATGCGAAGAAAAAGAAGGAGGTTCTCGCTATATTATGTTGCTTGCAAGTAAAGATTTAACTAACATGTTCCAAGATACAACAACCTCACCATATAACAAAAATTAGTTAAGGGTGCTATTTTGTATAAAGAAGCTATTTTCAAAAAAAATTTGATCAATTATAACAATCCTATAAAAATAAACTAAGATGACTTTAGTAACATCATGCTATTCTAGTCATCTTAGTTTCAATTCATATTTCACATAGAAATTAACTATTTGATAAAAGAAAAAACTCCTTTTCAAAACCTGTATTCTCCCAAAAATCTAAAGCTAATTTATTCTCTACATTCACGTGAACGGCAGAAATCCCCTCTTGATTCAACCATCTCATTAAATGTTCTACTACATTTTTAGCAATTTGCTGTCTTCGATATTCTTCTCTTATATAAACCTCATCAATTTGACCATATAACATATCGGTAACTAGATCTTGTTTAATAGAAACCACTCCATAACCAATCATATTTGAGCCTTCATCACTTACTACAAAAACAGCGTCATATTTTGATTGAACAAATTGTTCTAATTGCTCCCAAATACCCATTCTATCGCTTTCGTCTAATTCACATTGTGCTGTTTCTATAGCATTCATATTCCATAATTCTATAATCTTTTTTATATACTCTTGATAATCTAATTCCTTATTAAGTTGTTCGATACGCATGTTCAATTTAATTCCTCCTTTATAAAGTGAAACTTTAATCAGTGGGGGTTTTCTTCATCCCCCACTGATTATTAGTTGAACCAATCGGGCTTTTACGGGCAGTTTATCTCCCACCTAACTTCTTTGCTTTCGCCGAATCTTGATGTGGAAGTATTACTGCCCGTTAATGCGGGATAAACCGTTTTAACTATATTTTAATAAATTCTGTGTTGGAGTAAGAAGAAGGAATTAATATGAAGTATTCCACTTAAACTAGTGGTGCAGGTTAATTGAAGAAGAATGGATTCCAGAAGATCGTTATTTTTTTCTTTGTCACTGTTTCAGATAAAAGAGCTACTATTTGAAGCACGTTGGAACCCTATTTATAGTAATAATATTTTATGAATTGGAAAACAATAGTGCTTAGGAAAGGAAGGATTGCGAATGTCTGTGAAAAAGTGGTTAACTGGATTGGTCGTTTTACTTGCGATGATTTTGGTTGTGACAACTCCGGGCTTACTCAGTGTATTTGCTGAATCCGGCGTCGTAACACAGCCTATTGAGTCAGTGAAAGTGATTGAGGTCGAGTTGAACGATGATTACTTTAATCCGAATGTCATCACTATTCCGATTGGAAGAACGACAACGTTGATATTGAAAAACCAAGGTAAGAAAGAGCACACCTTCACAGTGGAAAAGCTCAGAATTGACGCCGAAGTCCAGCCGGGAAAAGAAAGAACCATTACCGTGAAACCTCAAGATCCCGGTACTTATCAACTGATATGTCGGTACCATTTCCAGAAAGGAATGGATGGAAAAGTAATAGTCAAATAATAAGCAGGGCCAATCGGGCTTTGCTTTTTTATGAGCAACGGTAACTTACTTATTATTACCCAGACATCATTATAACTGCTGACTTACCTCTTTACTTTATAAAAAGTAAAGAGGTAGGTTTGTTCAAAAAGACATAGTAATTAAGATCTTCCACAATCGGGCGCTTTAATTGAGCGATGAGCACAAAAATCATCAAACTTTTTATGAAAGGATGATGATTTTTGAATATAGAAAAAGCGTGTTTTGAACAATCTTTTTTCAAAACACGCTTTTTCTATATTCCCTTTCATCAAGGTTTATTAAGTTAATTTAATCAAAACTGTACATTATATAGATTGTTGATGTATGCATAAAATTTGTCGTTTTCAACCACAGATTTCCTACATTTCAACTAACTTTGCAACTGAATCCTTTTTCCACTTATATAACACTATTTTATGATAAACAGGATCAAATAACGGGTTAGACTGAAAGACGGCAACTTTTTCCACCTGTCCTTTTATATTAATCCCTTGGTTTTGAAATCCTTCAATAAGATGATTCGTAACGTATATTGTATCATTCTTATGATATTTTTTATCTTGTAAAAAATAGTCATATGTGTAAAAGCGTTTATGTTCATATGGTACATGTAAGTATTCCATAACACGTGTCTCTTCCCATGTATATACGATAAACGGCTGCTGTTTTTCTTGTAAATATGATGCTAGCTGATACGTTGCAGGCACAGCTTCTTTTTGTTCTTGCATAAGCGGTATGCTGACAATAAGTTGAAGTGTTGCAAATAACAGCAGTAAGATTCCACTATGTTTTTTTAACCATGAAATAGCAAGTACGAAAAACACCATTGCTACAATTGGATAAGAATGACGTGGCTTATCGATATTTTGTCCAAGTAAATTCCAAAGAAAATATACACTGCCAAGTGCTATAAATAATTTCGGATAGAAACGTATGTTCTTCCATTGTAAAACAAAAAGAAACAAAAAGAAAAGAAAGAAACCTACAAGAACGTACGAATGAACACCGATTCCCGCAAATACAATATTCTCGGAAAGCAAACGAAACAGACGTGATATAATCGGTTCACTCGTTTCTGTAACCGCACCGCCCCATTCTGTAAAATGACCTTCTACAAATCCGAAAGAAATTTTCCATAATCCCGCTAAACCGCCGATATTCCAAATAAGCGCCCCAATCCATACGAGTTGCGAAAGAACAACTGTGCAGCATATAATAATAAACCGCCACTTCTCCTCATGCCACTGCTGCCATACTAATAAAATAAGCGCTATTCCAAACGGCACATACGATAAACGGATTCCCATTAATAGAGCAAATAAGATTACTGGCCAAAACTGAGCCCGAAATTCATTTGTCCGAAACGCTCGATCTACGCTCCACATATACCACCACAGTACAGCTATCGCCGCTCCCTCTGACATCGGCTGCGTCACTAAAATGGAAAAATAACCGCTTGTTTGTAATACAGCTACAACAATAAGAGCACTCGTTTTACTTACATAACGGCGTGCAATCCAATACATTGGAAAAGCAGCGGTAAGTGCCATAATTGCATTAAAAATCCCTAACGATTGCACAGGATTTTCTATAAAAAGATGTGTCATCATTCCCCCTAAAATAAAAAAAGGATACCCTGGAAAATGAGGCTGCATCGCTAATATGTCATATTGCTTTAACGCAAGCGAAAAATCTACTTCATCCCACGTTGCAGCAAACGGACTTGCATAAAAAAAACGAATGAGAATTGCACTAGAAAAAAGCATAATTGCCCATATACGTAATAATTGTTTCATCTGATTTCCTTTCTGCAAAAAAAGTACAAGGAAGATTCCTTGTACTTTTAGCTTACTGATTTATTTACTTCGGCTACTGTTTTCTTTTTTTTCGCAGGTTTTTTAAAGACAATTAACATATAAAGGACAACAAAATAACCGATATATGCAAGCACTTCTTCAAGCGATGGCATTGAAGAATATCCTAAAAACGCTTTTAAGAAAATACCGATATCACCTGAAAAAATCGGTGCAGTACCATGATCACGCAAATAGTGAGCATAATCAATTGGATGCTCCGGGAGTAGCCACGTAATATCGTATACGTGCGGCATTACGCTACCAATTATTTTTAAATCTTGCAGCATGGAAATACCTTGCACAAGAAGTCCAGCTGCAATGAAAACAATAAATACTCCCGTTACTTTAAAGAATACTTTTAGTGAAATACGCATCGTTCCTTTAAAGAAGAAGTAACTGACAAGAGCTGCAACAAGAACGCCTGTAATTGCTCCCCAGCCTTGCAGTGCCGCTTCAATATTTCCACCTGTAATCGCCGCGAAGAAGAACACTGTTTCAACGCCTTCTCGTAGCACAACAAGAAACGAATGCAGAACCATTCCAATTACGTTTCCAGTCGTAATATAATGACTCATTTTACTTTCCATGTTGCCTTTTATATTTTTGCTATGTTCTGCCATCCAAAATACCATTTGCGTAAGCAAAATAACGGAAATGAACATAATCGATATCTTTAAATACATCTCACTTCCCATTGCGGCAAAGCCAGTAAACACAACTTGGAAGACAAGAGCGACAAGATAACTTGCTACAACCGCAAGACCTGCTCCTAACCAAACGTATTTCACAAACTGCTTATTATCCGTACGCTTTAAATACGTAGTAATAATCCCAACAATGAGCAATGCTTCTAATACTTCACGGAATGTAATAAGAAATGCTTGCAATTGCATCGCTCTTCCTCCTCATCTTTACTTGCGTTTTCTTACTGCATATACAATGACTCCAGCAAGTATAAGTACAATTATCGCAATTGGAGCCCAGTTTTTTAAGTTACTTAAATCTGTCCACTCTGTTTGGCCTTTGTTTGCTGAAGCTTCTTCTTTTCCACTAACATCAAAATGACCAACCCTAAAATCTTTAATTTTCAATTCTTTTTGTAAACTTGTTAAAATGACATCTTTACTTTGCTTGAAAGCATCATGATTTGCTTCCTTTTGTCCTACTCCAAATAATCCAGGGTTTCCAAGTGATTCTAACGCCTTGTTAAATTCATCTTTTAATTTTACATCTAACTCTTTATTACGCTCTGCAATAACTGGTGATAATGCATCATATGTTGCAAATGCTTTTGCTAACAAACGTTTACTTGTATCATAGTCACCAAATTTTTCATCGACATTCGTTAAACGACGATTAATATTAAGCGCAAGAATTTTTTGCATATCTGTAATAATCTCTTCTTTATTTTGTTTATCAAAGTCTTTCATAATAGCTTTAGAAGGTTCTTTTCCCATGTGCTGATCAATTTCTTCTTGCACATTTTCATATGCCTTCTTTGCTTCTTTAAAGTTTGTCGGATTTTCATCTAGCTTTGCGACCATTTGCTTATATGCATCTGCAACCTTTTCTTCGTTCGGATTTCCGTAGGAATAAGCAAATACACTCGTATGTATCGAGAATATTAAGAAAATACTAACAAATAATGAAGTAATTATTTTTTTCATGATCGTTCCTCCTGGAAAAATGATAATAATTATCACTTTCATTGTCAAGAAAAGAAATGCCTACTATGAGCATCTCTTTTCTCCTATTAACATATGTGCATTATAGTCAATCGTAACTTTCTCTACCGGACGTTTCATCTCTTTCCAAATTGCGGGAAGAACACGCGTCATATACTTACGAAACGAAATAAACGATTCCCCTGTTTCACGCACTTTATAAGTAATCGGTACTTCTTGAACTCGAAATCCTTTTCGCACTAAGTTTAGTGTAATCACTTGTGCATAATTGTAATCATGCACAATTTCCCCGTGCTCCATCGCTTGCCGTGAAAAAGCACGCATTCCTGATTGACCATCACGAATCCATTTACGCAGCAATATACATTGCAGCATCGTAAAACAATAGTTTCCAAGCCTTCTATGCAGCTTCATACCGCTAATAGTGCCACGAAAACGCGATCCCATTGTATAATCTGCTTTTCCTTCTAAAATAGGTTGCAATACATTCGGAATTTCATCTGCTGGATATTCGTTATCTGCATCAATCATCACACTAATATCTGCCCCAAGGCGGTAGCTTTCCTTTAATCCTGCTCGAACGGCTGCACCTAGACCACCATTTTTTGCAAATGAAACGATATGATCCGCCCCAGCTTCTTTTGCAACTTCCACCGTTCTGTCTGTTGAACCGTCATCAATGACAAGAACTTCTACCGTTACACTCGGATGAAAATGACGCGGTACTTTTCGAATAACATGTGCAATGGAGTCTTCTTCATTTAGGGCTGGTATAAATACAATTACTTTCATTTCTTTTCCTGCTCCTTTAACGCTTCCACTAACACAGGACCACGGCTATGAGATGGATACGGTGCACCTAATAAGTAAGCAAGTGTCGGTGCCATAGAGACAAGACTTTTCTTTTCTTCTACCTTAACACCTTGTTTAATATGAGGGCCATACATAAAGAATGGTACGAATCGTTCTCCTTCATCTAAATGGCCATGACCGCCAATCCCATCTGCCTGTCCGTGATCAGCACAAATGATAAACGTCGTATTCTCTGTTTTTCCTGTTTTCTCTAAATGCTCGATAAAATGTTTTACATGCTGGTCTGCCTCATGAATTTTTTGTAAATACTCATCATATAACACACCACGGCTATGTCCCGTTTGATCTGTTGAAATGAGCTGTACAATAAAAAGATCTGGGTCTTGTTCATCCATTATTTGTTTCGCTTTCTCCATAATCTTCCCATCCACAACATCATTTTTCATAACAGCTGTAAATGTTTCCACATCTTCACCAAACGCGTCAACTAAATGCGCAACGGCTAGCATTTTCCCTGTTTTGTCTACTTTTCGAAGCGAATCAAAAATACTTTCTACATTCACACCGTGCTTCCAAACCATGTTCGATTTAATGCCATGCTCAAATGAATATGTCCCTGTAAACATAGAAGAGAAACATACGACGGTTCGAGCTGGATATACCGTTTCCATATTTAAAAACTCCGTCCCTTTTTTTCGGAGAGAATCTAAATACGGTGTATGTGCTGTTTCAAAGCGATCTTTACGCATACCATCAATAACAATTACAACTACTTTTTCATTCAGTGCCTCTTTATTTTCCGGCATGTTATTCGTATAAGATGCAATTGCTTTTGGCTGCCAGTCAAATAAATTACGATGTAAGATGATCGTGTATATTGCAAGAGCACCGTAAAACATAAGCAGTGTTTTCCAATCTACTGCACCGTACGTACCACCTTCTTGGAAGAAATGGTAGTAATAATACCAAAGTGATAACAATAGCAAAAACTTCGGCATTTGCTCCTGTGCATTTCCGCTTGTAGAATCACTGTTCTTTAGCACGAGTTTCCAAAAACGTGTAAAGTTTAACCAAGACGTTCCAATACGTAAATGATAATATAACGTTCCCCAAAATAGGATCGTAAAGAAAAAATATAATCCTAATGCAAATAATAATAACGGTACATGCACCATTTTAAATACGATTAAATAGGCAACGAACGGTAGCCATAAATAATTTCGCAAAAACAATGGAAAATCAAACAAATAATATAAAACGAGTAGCGGAACAATGAATAAAAAGCTACTAAAAAAAGCAGACACAAAATTTGGATTTCCAAACTGTGAAATAGAAAACAACAAAAATGTACCGAATACAAAAATCGGTGTAAATGGTTTCCCTTCATTTAGTAGATTCCAACAGCGCGCTGCTACTTTTTCAAATTTTGACGCTTTCTTTACTTCTTCCAACGAATTTTTTCTCCCTTCTGACTGAAAAATGAGCGTAATTCCATCGGATACACTAGTAATAGTATTACTCCCACACCATAAGAAAATATAAATTTAAAACCATGACTCATTAACGACCATTGATAGGCATCAGATTGCGTAGTTCCTACCGCTTGCAATGCAAATGTCATAACGGTTTCATACGTACCAATTCCGCCTGGTGTTAGTTGAAACACTTGTCCAGCAATGGTCACACTATTTACCCAAACTGCTTGCACAAACGACAAAGACTGAGCAATTTCATAAATAACAAATGCTTCACAAACCCAGCTCAGCGCAATAAGGAACAAAATAATTCCGCCTTTTGCCGTAAATAGCGCTCCTTTCAGTTGCTTCCACTGCTTATCTACAAATTGCGGTGCTTTCTTATAGAAAAGAAATACCATCACACTTCCGATATATATACAAGTAAGAATGACTGGAACATTGAGTAAGATATTTCTCCATAATAGAAACATACCCGCTGCTCCAAACATACCAAGAATAAGTAAGTCTAATATACGAAGAACGATGACAGATTGCGTTGCTTCCCCTAATGTTACTTTCTTCTCTTTTGTAATCACAGCAATGCGCACAGCATCTCCAACTTTTAGAGGAGAAACATGGTTAATGAACAAACTATACAACAGTCCATATAACGCTTCTTTTATTGTTATACGATGATGAAGGTACAGTTTCCATGCATATGCACGTAACAAAAAAGCAATACCGTACATCATAATGAGAAACATAACCATGTATGGTTGTTTCCATAGGGTTTGAAGATGTTTCAATAATGAAGATGCTTCAAACGACCGCCATGACAAAAGAAAAAAGATGCATAGCAAAAAAACACCACAAATATTAAACAATATCCGAATATTGTTTCGCCCACGCAACGGTTCGTTCCAACCCTTCTGCAAAAGATACACGTGGCCTATATCCAAGTTGTTCTTGCGCTTTCGAAATATCTGCCCACGTTGATGTTACGTCCCCTTTACGATGCGCTTCTCGCCTTACACGCATAAACGGGAAATGTGTTTCTAACTGCGCGAGTAATTCTGTCATTAAAATAGGCGCGTTAGACCCAAGATTATATACATCACTATGATGTGATTGTAATGTAAGAGCGATTCCTTCTGTAATATCATCGATATACGTATAATCACGGCCTGTACCTGTTCCGTACACAACAATCTCTTCCTCGTTCAATAACTTTCGAATGAAGCTTGCAACTGCCATATCCGGACGTCCCCACGGTCCATATACAGTAAAGAACCGTAAAATATTCATTTGAAATCCGTACATATATTGATACGCATGACAAAGAGATTCTGCTCCGTATTTGGATGCAGCATACGGCGAAAGAACACGTCCGTTTGCCATTTCCTCTCGCAAAGGCATCCCAGCCTGCTCTCCATATACAGAAGAAGACGATGCAAAAATAACATGCTTCACATTTTCTTCGCCGGCACATGTTAATACATTGCTTGTCCCTTTTATATTAATATCAACGTAAGCACCTGGTATTTCAAGCGATGGTCTTACCCCCGGAAAGCCCGCTAAATGAATGACTGCATCGACTTTCTCTTGCTGCATAACAGCTTTCACATCATCTTTTTGCAAAATATCACATTCATAAAAGAGAACCTTTCCAGCTTTCTGTACTTGTTCTAATTGAAAGAGTTTTCTAGACTTTGCATAATAGGAATGAAAATTATCAAGAAGTACAACTTGCTTTCCTTGCTTTAACAATTTCAATGCAAGATGACTTCCGATAAAACCCGCTCCGCCAGTAATTAATACCTTCATTTCGTTCACCACCTTCTACAACCCTATGCAAAAGAAGAAACCTTGTCAAGACAAGGTTTCTTCCAAAGAATATAGACATTTCAGCCTTATTTCGCTGTTTCAACCACTTTATTTAATGTGGATTCAATTTGCGGCAATAACTTATCTGCTTCTTCTTTCTTCTTCGCTTTTACTGCGTCTAAATAAGATTGCGTTGTTTTTGTTAACTCCGCTGTTTGCTGCTCGCCAAGTACTGTTTTTAAATCATTTTCAATCATGTTAATAAATAGAGCACCTTCTAATGCTGTAACAGGACCTTTATCTTTTCCGAAGTTTTCTTGACTTTCTTTATACTCACCTAATGCAACTTTTGCAAATCCACGTACAAACGCTTTATTTACCGCTTTTGCATCAACTGTTTTTACATCTGTTTTTAAATCAAATTGCTTTAAGATAAAGTCTGCCTCTTCAGGAGCTGCTTTTTTTACATATGGATAAACAGCTTGATAAAATGCCCATCCCTCAGCTTGCTCAATTTTAGCTTTTTTCTCATCTTTTTTTGCTTCTTCTACCATTTTCGTAGCATAGCCGTGTGGCTCAGCTCCTGTTGCAAAGTAGAATGTTTTCATTAACGTTTTATCTACAACTTGTTTTCCAAGTGCGAATGCAAGTTTATCATCTTTGTCAATTGCTGCTTTCATCTCATTGAAGCCGCCTTGAATTGTAGAAGCCATTTGTGTGCCGTATGCCGTATCACGCTTTCCAACTGTACCTTCTACACCTTTATAAAACGCAAGTGCTTCTTCCATCTCTTTCTTTACTTCATCTTTTTTACTCCAGTTTGTGTCAATCTCTTTAAACTCATGGCGCATAGATTGGAAGAACTCTTTTTGCATTAATTTATCAAATAGTTGCTTTACAACCATTGGTTCCATTTCTTTCTTTTTACCTGCTTCTAATGCAGCTGTAATAGTTTGGTCAACTTGCTCGCTAAATTCACCATCGCGTTGTTGAACAAGGGATTGTAATTTGTCTTTGTATAATTTTGTTACTTTATCAAAGTCAACCTCTTTGCCGTCTTTTGCTTTTTCAAGTTCAGCTACTCCATCTTTGTAAGCTTGTACAAAATCTACTTCTTGTTGTTTTGTTTCTTCTTTTTTAGCAGTTTGTTCTGTCTTTTTCTCTTGTGCTTCAGACTTTTTCGGTTCCTCTTTCGCACAACCTGCAAAAAGTAAAGATGCTACTGCTGCTGCAGATAATACTTTTAACTTGAATGTCATGAATTGCTTCCCCCTACACCCTAACTGATAGTGATTTTCATTATTGACAATTTGATTATACGAGCGCTTACGATAAGTGTCAACAGAAATGTCATATTCGTTACCATACTTTTAGATGGTAAATTCGACCACTATAAAAAGAGTCTGATTGGTGAGTGCTTTTACGGGCAGTTTATCTTCCACCTAACTTCTTTAGAACAGTGGAAGTAGCTCGCTCAGAATCGCAGGACGCCCACGCCAAATACAGAGAGAGGCGCGGGCCGTCCGAGGAGGCGAAACGACCGGAGGTTCTAGCCGCTAGAGCTGGACAATGCTTTCGCTGCATTTTGAGGTGGGAGTCTTACTGCCGGCAAATAGCGGGATAAAATTTGGAACTACCATAACTGTTCAGGTTGTGGTAGTTTTTAGTTATGAAATCAAATATATTGGAACGCATTTTCTTTGGTGGACATAATTATTGGGAACGATTTAAAATCAAATGTGGCAGACGATGGTATTAAAGCGGATTCGAAAAAAGGATACGGCCAAAGAAAAGAAACGAGTTTAACCTAAATTTTAAAATAAATTTCCCATTAATAGGAAACACTTCTATGTACATGTCCCAAACAGAAAGGAAACATAAAAGAACAATTTTGGTATATTGTCCGTTATATTCGTCGACCTGCTATCGATTTGAAGCGGATTGACGAATATGACGGACAGTCTGTTTCTTTATTATATATGGACAAGATAGATGACGTTGAAAAGATAGAAACGTTATATGTAAAAGAGTTCATTTCTGGGATGAATAGACCTTTTCATATGTCACCAATTGAACTTGTCCATCAATATAAAGTGAAACTTTAATCAGCCCTCACGAATCGGGCTTTTACAAGCTGTTTATCTCCCACCCAACTTCTTTGGAAAAGCAGAAGCGGCTCGCTCAGAATCACAGGACGCCCGCGCCAAAGGCAGAGAGGCGCTTTTTGCCTCGTCCGAGAAGGCGAAACGGCCGGAGATTCTAGCCGCTAGAGCTGGACAATGCTGTCACCGAATTTTGAGGTGGGAGTCTTACTGTCCGCAAATAGCGGGATACAGTAAGGACTAGTATTAATTTCAGAAGGATGATTATTTTATGGATATATGTATTATTGGCTCTGGCTATGTTGGACTAACATCAGCAGTAGTATTAGCCAATTTAGGACATCATGTTATTTGCGTTGATAAAGATCAAAATAAAATTGATACTCTCCAAAAAGGAGAATATCCTATCTATGAACCAGGTTTAGCAGAACTTATGCACAAAAATCAGAGTCGGTTACAATTCCGTAATGATATTAGTCAAGTTATTGAACAAACACCAGTTATTCTTATTGCTGTAGGAACTCCTTCCATGCCAAATGGAAAAACGGATTTAAAATATATTTACTCTATTATTGATATGTTAGCTCAAACGATACAATCATATAAAACCATTATCATGAAAAGTACAGTTCCACCAGGTACCAATCAACTCATGCACGAAATGCTTATAAAAAAAGGTGTAGAATCCTCACTTTTTAATATCGTTTCTAATCCCGAATTTCTTCGTGAAGGATCTGCTGTTCATGACATGCTCTTTCCCGATAGAACCGTCGTAGGTATACAAAAAGATGACACAAAGTCACTAGAAATTATGCAAGCATTATATAAAGGCATTCCAGCTCCATTCTTTCATACAAGTTTAAATGGCGCGGAAATGATTAAATACACATCGAATGCGTTTTTAGCTACGAAAATATCTTTTATAAATGAAATTTCCAGAATTTGCGATGCTTATCACATTGATATTACTGAAGTAGCAAAAGGAATTGGGTATGACTTCCGAATTAATCCCCATTTTCTTCAAGCAGGACTTGGTTATGGAGGATCGTGTTTTCCAAAAGATTTGAATTCACTAATTCACACAGCAAATAGTAAACAAGTACCAGTCCCTATTTTACAAGCTGTGCAGTCTATCAATTCGACACAAGTAGATCTCTACATTGAAAAAATCAAAAACAATTTAAAAGATCCTTCGTCAAAAAGATTAACAATTTTAGGGATTTCTTTTAAACCAAATACAGATGATACACGCTACTCTCTCGCTGTAACACTTATTGAAAAATTAATTCCGCTCGGTTACGAGATTCATGCCTATGATCCCAAAGCCCATCTCCCTTCTCATGTAAAAAAACAAGTTACACAACATACTGAATTGGAACCTTCTATTACAAATTCAGATTGTATCATTATTGCCACAGAATGGGACGAATTTAAAACACTTGATTGGCAACAAGTAAAAAAATTAATGCGGGGATACAAAATCGTTGATGGCCGCAATTGTATTGAACAAAATGAAATAGTAAAACATGGTTTACACTATATAGGGGTTGCTCGCCCATGAAAATCCTTGTAACAGGAGCGGCTGGTTTCGTTGGTTCTGTTGCAAAGTTTTTTTAAGATTAAATTATTCTAACAAAAAGTTGTACACTTTTTACGATTGTTATTAACTTCCGTAATTCATCGTACGTCGAAAAAGCGAAGTCCTGTTTAAGACTTCGCTTTTATTTATATAGGGCATGAATGGATAGGTGAGATATAGATAAAATTGGGGATATAGCCTAACATGTTATACCCTAAACTACTCCAAATAGTCCAAGACTCTTGCACTTTCTATTCAATATTTCATTGCATTCTCTACGAGAGATGAATACAGAATGTCCATTAACTCCTTAGCCAAGTAAAAGATAGCACAGTATATATCTTTTTAACAAAAAAACAATCTTCTTAAAGCTCCTACGCTTTAATTTCACCTATATTAACTTTTTGCCTTGGATTACAAGCTATTGCATTTTGGGCATTTAACTTATCTTTAATGATATATCCATTATTTTTTATTAAAAACTTTATAACTTAAAGAAACAAAATGATTTTTTTACCTTCATCAAAAAATCACAAAATATATTATCGTAATTCCCACCTAATTTATAGTAGGTGAGCTGTGTCAAAATGTCATTATTCAATAATCTCTTGGCACAGCCTTTTCATTTCATTTAAAAACAAAAAAACCCCTGCACTTAGGGGTTCAAGCCATCTTCTCCTTCGATTCTTCACGGAAAAAGCTCTTCATCGCATGAAACACGTCAGCTTTTTGTTTTAAAATATAATAGCGGAACTTCTCATCTTTTACGTTTTTATATGCTGACATGAGTGTACTGTGGCGGTTGTACTGGTTCACCTCTCCATACCCAAACATATTAGATACTTTCATCAACTCCTGCACCAGTTTGACACAACGTGCATTGTCAGAAGTTAAATTGTCTCCATCTGAGAAATGGAATGGATAGATATTATAGCGTTCTGGAGAATATTTTGTGTCGATCAATTCTAATGCTTTTCTGTATGCTGATGAACAAATGGTTCCACCGCTTTCACCTTTTGAGAAAAATTCTTCTTCTGTAACAACTTTTGCTTCTGTATGGTGTGCGATAAATTCAATATCAACTGTTTCATATTTGGTACGTAAAAAACGAGACATCCAGAAGAAGAAACTGCGAGCCATATATTTTTCCCAAAGTCCCATTGAACCGCTCGTATCCATCATTGCTAACACAACGGCTTTCGATTCTGGTTTCAAGACTTCGTTCCACGTACGGAATTTTAAATCTTCTCGTTTAATTGGATGAAAGGCTGGATTCCCATTCATTGCATTTCGTTTATAAGCAGAGATTATCGTCCGTTTTTTGTCAATGTTTCCCCAAAGGCCCATTTTGCGAATGTCGTTAAATTCAATATGTTCAATGCGATTTTCATCCATTTCTTTCTGCTGTAAATTAGGAAGCTCTAATTCTTTAAAAAATGCTTGCTCTAGCTCTAAAATCGATACTTCTGCCTCGTAGTAGTCTTCCCCTGCAGAGTCCCCGGCGCCTTTCCCTTTTCCTGGTCCTTTTTGTTTTTGACCGCTCGATCCATCTCTCGCTACAACATCACCGACTTTACTATCACCTGTCCCTTGACCAACATGCTTATTTTTATCATAGTTATAACGAATTTTATATTCATCTAGTGAACGAATTGGTATCTTTACAACATCCTTGCCATTGGACATAATAATACTTTCTTCTGTAACAAGGTCTGGTAAATTATTTTTTATTGCCTCTTGTACTTTTTCTTGATGACGTTGCTGATCATCGTGTCCTTTACGATGGAGGGACCAATTTTCCTGGGAGATCGTATAATTATTTTGATTTTCTTCTGTCATTCCTTTCCCTCCTTACATAGTTTTTTATACTTTCATGAAAACACATTTTAAAACATAAATTTTTTAGTTAAAAAATACACAATGAATGCATACACTTTCATAATTTAGAAAGAAACACAATGCATTGTTGCACACTTTACGGCTATGCAACATATTGTATTGTGTTGGCTTTTTTCTGTATGAATGGTTGGTTACTCTATCATATGCTAGTTGTGAAAATAATTGACAAATAAATTCATAAGATTGCATTTTAATTTATTCATAGTGGACAAGCAGGACTTATATATACAAGTTGAAAAACGAATTAAAAAACCTTTTCTTTTTTTGGGAGGGCGAGTGCTTCTGACCGTGTATAGGTGCGGTCAGGGCCTGTTTTTGCCACTTGCCATGTTTTAAACAGAGGGAGCATACGAGTTCAGGACATGTTGTTTTTTCATAGCAGCGAAGAGAATTTGAAAACCTCTTTCTTTTTTAGAGGACAAGGGTATCTGGCCGTTCATAGAAATGTTTTACATAAAGGATACAAAAAAACTGTCTCAAGTAAGAGACAGCTTTTCTGTTATGATGATTATCGATTTAATAAGCTTCCTACATAACGGAGTAATTCGTTTGCAGATGTGGAGTTGTAGCCGTGTTCATCGATTAATCGTGCTACAACGTCATTAATTTTCTTCAATTGATTTTCATCTGGTGTTTTCGTTGATGTTGTGATTTTGACAACGTCTTTCAAATCAGCGAATAGTTTCTTCTGGATTGCTTCGCGAAGGCGTTCGTGTGAATTATAATCAAACCGCTTTCCTTTGCGAGCATATGCAGAGATACGAATTAATATTTCTTCGCGGAATGCTTTCTTTGCGTTTTCGGAAATACCAATTTGTTCTTCAATCGAACGCATTAGTTTTTCATCCGGACTCATTTCTTCTCCCGTTAACGGGTCACGCAGTTTCGATTTATTGCAATATGCCTCTACGTTATCTAGATAATTATCCATCAGTGTCTTCGCTGATTCTTCATATGAATATACAAATGCTTTTTGTACTTCTTTCTTCGCAATTTCATCATATTCTTTACGCGCTAATGAAATGAAATTCATATAGCGTTCCCGATCTTCATTACTAATAGATGGATGTTGGTCTAATCCATCCTTTAAAGAACGTAGTACATCTAATGCATTAATTGATGCTACTTCTTTACGAATAATCGTCGAAGAAATGCGGTTAATGACATAACGCGGATCAATCCCACTCATACCTTCATCTTGGTATTCCCGCTGCAATTCTTCTATATCAATGGAATTGTATCCTTCTACCATTTCACCATCGTATAAACGCATTTTCTTAATTAAATCGATGTCTGACCGCTTCGGATCTTTTAGGCGTGTTAAAATGGTAAACATCGCTGCGACGCGTAGGGTATGCGGTGCAATATGCACATCGGAAACATCACTTTCATGAATCATTTTCTCATAAATATGCTCTTCCTCACTTACCCGTAAATTATATGGAATTGGCATTACAATAATCCGAGAATGAAGTGCTTCATTTTTCTTATTCGAAATAAAGGAACGGTATTCTGTTTCATTCGTATGAGCAACAATTAGCTCATCTGCGGAGATTAATGCAAATCGACCTGCTTTAAAATTTCCTTCTTGCGTCAGTGATAATAAATGCCATAAAAATTTCTCATCACATTTTAACATCTCTTGAAATTCCATCATTCCGCGGTTTGCTTTATTTAACTCCCCGTCAAAACGGTAAGCGCGCGGGTCAGATTCTGAACCAAATTCAGCAATAGTAGAAAAATCAATACTACCTGTTAAATCAGCAATATCTTGTGATTTCGGATCAGATGGACTAAATGTTCCAATCCCTGTTCTGCGATCTTCCGAGAAGAAAATGCGCTCGACGATTACATCTTCAATTCTACCGCCGTACTCTTGTTCTAGACGCATTAAATTTAATGGCGATAAATTCCCTTCAATCCGCACTCCATACTCTGCATAAAAGTCATTACGTAAATGATGCGGAATTAGATGAAGCGGATCTTCATGCATCGGGCAACCTTTTATAGCAAAGACAGACCCGCGATCAGTATGTGAATATGCCTCTAATCCACGCTTTAACATTGTAACTAATGTAGATTTTCCGCCGCTAACTGGTCCCATCAATAATAGAATTCGTTTTCTTACATCTAATCGTTTTGCAGATGGATGAAAATATTCTTCTACAAGGCGCTCTAAGGCTTCTTCTAATCCAAATAATTGATTACTAAAGAAGTTATATTTTTTTCTGCCGTCTACTTCCTCAATTCCAGCATCCTTTATCATATTATAAATACGAGAATGTGCTGTTTGTGCCACCCCTGGTCTTTCCTTCAGAATCTCTAAATAGTCAGCAAATGTCCCTTCCCACTTTAAACGCTCTTCTGCTTCCCGGTGCTGTTCAATTTTCTTTAAAATATCCATTATAGCTCCTCCCCCATCTCCTTGTTCAAGCGGATTATTATAAAAGTATGCGAGGATGTCCTTAAACATTCGTGCGAATCAAAATGAAATTATACACATTCTTTATAAAGTTTATTACCAAAATTGAAAGAAAATTCGATATAATACAAATGATAGAGATAAATATGAATGGGGGCTATTATTTATGAAACTTTTATTAATTTTAGGTGTTACGCTCACATTTCTTACTGCTATTTTTACATCAGGGTACAATGATAAGCCAAGAACAAAATAAAAAGCGATGAGCCTGCTCATCGCTTTTTATCTGTTATAAAATCCCTCCATCATTTCCACCAAATCACGAAAACTGAGGTTGTACCGTGTAGGTACCATCTCACGGTTAGTAAAATAATACCAGACAGATAATGCTTCCATTTGAACAAATTTTGATTTTCCATACCGATTACATCCCTTTTTAGAGTACTAGTATCAATATGTCCAAGATTCAGAGATTAATTACAATTATCTTGAGGTTTTTGCACCAAAACCAATCGTTGCTTTTTCCCATTATTGGTGTTTATCGTATAAACATTGTATAAAATTTTTTTATCCCTATTAATGTAGAAACTTGCTATATAGAATAATTTTTTTATATGATAAAGTTGGCTTATGCTTAAATGAAAAAAGGAGAGTGACCCAGATGACAAACCAAAATGAAACGAACGCTTTACCGCCAAAAACATGTACGATTGAACGTCTTATCACGATTCAGGAGGACATTGAAAAAGTGCTTGCAGGACAGAAAACGGCTACTCGCCGCAACGGGAGATATGCGGATGTCGGGGAAGTGATGGAGCTTCAAGGTCACCGGTATGTTGTGGAAAAAGTCTACTCGCAGTCACTTGGCGAATTGACTGATGAGCATGCCCGTCAAGAAGGCTATGCGAATGTGGAGGAATATAAGCAATCTATCCTGTCTCTTCACCCTGGCATGCCGTGGCTGCCAAAAATGAGAGTTTGGGTTCATGAGTTCCGTCCCATCGAAGGTTAATGTGATATAAGGATGGACATGTTGTATCGACTGCTTCTGTATGTACATATTTTCAGTGCAATCTTATCCATCGGCCCGTTTTTTGTATTGCTTCCGCTCATCAAAAAACTGCGGGCTTCAGAGGCCCACGCGCAGCACGCTTATCTGGATGTATTCCGATTTTCGGTCAAGCTGGCCAAGCATGCCGGGCATGTACTGGTTGTATCCGGGGTTCTACTTGTACTGGCGGGCCCTTGGACTTGGAAGACCCCTTGGATAGTGATGACCCTTATTCTCATGGCGAGTTCATTATTTTTCCTGGCCCGCGCCTTTTCGCCGACCATTCGGAAATTCAGCGAGACTGGCCAAGACAAGGACGCCTTGATTCAATTGTTGCGGCGTTCTGTTTGGATTTACATTGTTCTTTTAATGGCGATGCTATGGTTCATGGTGACAAAGCCTGCGTTGTGGCAGGGGTGATAGATTTAGGGCGAATAGCGGCTTTATGTGATTGCCGTTTGAATTCGCTGGGCGGCATGGAATAAGGACAAGCCAAAACTGGCTTGTCCTTATTGTAGCTACGATTTGGAATAGCCTTTTACGAACTGGGCACTTATTCCCCAAAGCAAGTTTTTTGCCTGAGTTGCTCAGTTTTATCATTTTAAGGTAGTTTATTTTTGTTAGGTTGATGGGCATGCGGCGGAACCCCTTATAGCAAGAGTGTTATTAAAAGTTATTTATTTTCTAAAAAAAAAAGCCATCATATGATGGCTTTTAATAAACGATTTCTACATCTAATCCTGGAAAGTTTTGTTGACGTAATGCTTCATAAATTAAAATAGCTGCAGTATTAGATAAGTTTAAAGAACGGACTTTGTCAGTCATTGGGATGCGTAAGCAATGATCAAAATTCTCTTCAATCACATTTGCTGGAAGACCATTTGTTTCTCTTCCAAATACGAAATAATAATCTTTTTCTACGTTGCTGTAATCAAATGTTGTGTGTGCTTTCTCTCCATACTTTGTTAAGTAGAAAAACTCACCATTTGCATTTTTTTCATAAAATTCCTCAATAGAGTCATAATACGTAATTTTTACGTGCTCCCAATAATCTAATCCAGCACGCTTTAACGCTTTATCGTCAGTAGAAAATCCAAGCGGTCTAATTAAGTGTAATTCTGCACCCGTTGCTGCACAACTACGCGCAATATTCCCTGTATTCGCTGGAATTTCTGGTTGATATAAAACAACATGTATTCCCACAATGTTCACCTCAATCTTTTTCTACTACGTATTATACCACTTGGATAAAAAATCTCTAGTCATTATCAAGAATATGAAAAAACTTATATTTCATTTGCGGTGTATACTTACTTGAATCTTCATAATCCCAATAGCGTCTGCGACTATTGGCAGAATGTGCATTTACAAGAGGCATACCATTTGCATCTTTTGCCACGACAATTGTCGTATGATTCCATCTTCCATCATTTTCAAAGTCATATACAATGATATCTCCAAGCATTAAGTCCTGTGGTTTCTCAACTTGCTTTGCTCGAAGTCCTAGAGAATCACTTGATAAGTACCAATGAAAAGAATGAGCAACCGCCCAACTCCAGCTCCATTGGCGATTTTGCTGCCACCATCCACTGCGAATATTCGGAAATCCAGTCATTGGTGTTTCACCAGCATGCAGACATTGCGAAATAAAATTTGTACAATTATCTTGGAAGTTTTGATAAGCTGGATTCCGATCATCCCACCACCGCTCTGCATATTTCACTGCCTCTAAGCGATCATAACTGTATGGAATATATTGTCCTTTTCCCTTTATTGCTTCACGTTCTAACGTTCCAATTTTCTGTTCATCTATCGGTGTTCCAATTGCAATATCTTGCTTGACACATCCATCTTCTAATCGTAAACGTCTCTCCATCTGTTCTTCCTCTACATAAAATAAATGTTGATGACGAATAAAATACTGAAAATGAATTTGATAATCCACTTCATCATAGTTAACACCTTTTAACTGTCTAATAAAAGATACGTTAGCATTGCTTTTTACAATCTCAGCATTCCGCCTATTAAAGAGCTTCTTTTTACGGTGTAACATGTCAACAATATCATCTGAAATTTCTGGCTCATTCATACGTTTATTTGTTATATAATCCAATTGCCTTTGCAGACACTGTTGAAGATACTGTTTTACAGACATAGAGTCTCCCCTCCCCTTATTACAATATGAGGGACCGAGGGATAATCTGCTATTTTTTCTCAGTTAATAATTCAAGTCCACGATTCATCTCATGAAGGACTTCTTCATCTTTTTCCCGTTCTTTCGCTTTTTCAATCGCCTCTTGCACACCTTCTCCGCCGATTTTCCCTAATGCCCACGCTGCTGTTCCGCGAATAACAGGACGAGGATCTTCTTTCATTACAGCAATTAAATCCGGAATGGCCGTTTCATCTTTAAAATGAGCAAGTGCTAAGATCGCATTTCGCTGTAACGGTTTTTTCCCGCGCCACGATCCAGACATAATCCCGTACTTTTCTTTAAAATCACGATTACTAATGGTGAGAAGAGGTTTTAATAACGGTTTTACGAGTTCAGGATCCGGTTCCATTTCTGGATGATTATGAAAATCTATCCCTTTGTTTTTAGGACAAACAGTTTGACACGTATCACATCCATAAATGCGATTTCCGATCTTCTCTCGATATTCTTCCGGAAGAAATCCTTTCGTTTGCGTTAAAAATGCAATACATTTTTGAGAATCTAATTGTCCTCCTTGGACAAGCGCCCCTGTCGGACAAACGTCAATACACTTTGTACAGCTCCCGCACTGATCTTCAATTGGAGTATCTGGTGGAAACGGAATATTTGTAATCATCTCGCCCAAATATACATACGAGCCAAATTCCGGCGTAATAATGGAACAGTTCTTTCCGCTCCAGCCAATACCTGCTCGCTCTGAAACAGCTCTATCGCTTAATTCTCCCGTATCTACCATAGATTTAACTTCTATATTTGGTAAACGTTCGATTAAATATGCCTCCAGCTTCTCCAGGCGATCGCGCAAAACTAAATGATAATCTTGTCCCCAAGAAGCACGGCAAAAAATGCCTCGTCTTTCTCCACGTTTGCTTAGTGGTGCATTTTTCAACTTCGAAGGATACGCCAATGCAATGGCAATAATTGATTTTGCACCTGGTAATAATAACTCCGGGTTCGTTCTCTTTTCTATATCTGACTCTTCAAAACCTGACTGGTATCCTAATTGTTGCTGCTGAATAAGGCGTTGTTTTAATTCCTCAAATGGCGCTGCACTCGCAAAGCCTATCTTATCAATACCAATTGTTTTACTATACGCAATAACATCTTGTTTTAATTGTTCAAAATTCACGTTTACTCTCCTTATAAGATGCATTTCATTTTACACATTACTATTTTTTCATATATTCATGCACTCAAAACGTAAAAAAACGCAATGCTTCGTTTATCTGAGAAACGAAACACTGCGTTGATCACAATAATAATAATAATTCGGAATAATTTCTGGAGCGGGTGAAGAGAATCGAACTCTCGACCAGAGCTTGGAAGGCTCTTGTTTTACCACTAAACTACACCCGCAAATATGAAGAAAATATTAATTTCTTGTTAACTTATGTTAAGAAGTATAGCATGTAATATAAGGTGGTGCAATAAATTTATCGAAAAAAGTCGAAAAAGTGATGAATATATCATCACTTTTTCGTAATTTTATCAATTGCCGCCTTAATACTATCATAATCTGGATTAACAAGTTTACCATTTACATATATAGATGGCGCACCTTGTACTTTTAACTTTTGCGCAAGATCAAAATCTTTCTGCACTACATCTTTTATTTCCTTACTCTTTAAATCCTTTTTAAACTTCTCTACATCAATCGTAGGTAGCTTTTGTTTTACTATATCTACGACTAGATCTTCTGTAATCCACTCTTCTTTTTCATTCTTTTGATCTTGCTTTTGATATAATTCATCATAAAATGTCCAAAACGCTTTTGGATCTTGCTTATAAATCGCTTCTCCAGCTGCTGCACCTAGATTAGAGTCCTTTCCGATAAAAGGAAAATTAATGAAATGAAGCTGAACTTTCCCTTTATTAATATACTCTTCCTTTAAGCGTGGCAATACAGTTACATCCCATGTACGACAAGCTGGACATTTGAAATCTCCAAATTCAACAATATGAATCGGAGCATCTTTCTCTCCTATAGATTGCTGGGAGCCATATAAAAACGTATCTTTCCCTTTTTCTTTCTTATCATTCACAAGACTGTACGCGATAGTCCCAATTACAATAAGCACCGCGATAGAAAAAATAACACCGAGAATCATAATATTTTTTGACTTCATATACATTCCTCTTTAATGTTTTATTCTTTGTATGTCCTATACATACAATATTTATGATATCAACTCTCATATAAACAGTCCATTGAAGTTGTTCGTAAAATAGACAAAATCAAACAAATGTGACAATATTGTGTCCCGTTTTTCTTCTTCATGAAAAAAAGAGTGAATTCTTTTTGAACTCACTCTTAACTCACAGCTTTCTCACGTTCTATTGGTTTATTAGGAATATCATGATGAATAACAAGCTTTTCACTTCTAGCTTGTACATATTCAGCATGAGTAATATATCCTTCTCGCTCCATGAGCTTCAACACAATATTACGTCTTTCAACAGCCTTATCATAGTTTTGTATTGGAGAATAATAAGCTGGTGCTTTTACAATGGCTGCTAACATAGCACTTTCACTTAATGTTAATTGATCCACCTGCTTACCAAAATAAAGTTTCGCAGCTTTCTCAATTCCCCATGCTCCTTCTCCATAATAAATGTTGCTTACATAAAGTTTTAAAATCTCATTTTTCGTAAATGTTCGCTCAATTTTTTTAGCATAAAAAACTTCATTCCATTTACGAGAAAACGTTCGGTCATTTGTTAAAAAAACATTCTTTGCAAGCTGCTGAGTAATTGTACTACCACCTTGTACAACACCACCAGCCTTTATATTCTCTACTGTAGCTCTAACAATTGCAATATAGTCTAATCCATTATGATGATAGAATCTCTTATCTTCCGTTGCGATAAATGCATTCCCTAGTTGCTCTGGTAACTCAAAATGAGCAGGTACTGCTAACTTACTTATATCCTTGCTTTCAATCATTTTATTTCCAGCAAACAATAGTACACCACTAAGCAATAATAATAATATAAGGGCTTTAAAAATAAACTTTGCTATCGGTGCTAAAGAAATATGATGATTCAAAGCAGTGCGATATGCCATTCGTTCCTTCACAAGAGACACCTCATTTCTTTCAGCATTCATTGCTCTTAATTTAAGAATACCTGTATTTTAAAAAATATCCAATTGATTTCTCTTACAACTTCCTTACAAATTTGTAATTTAAAACCCTGGAAAGAAAAAAGCGTCTTCTATCACAGTAGAAAACACTTGGTAAGTTATTCATGATCACTTTTACATTCATATTAGGTAAGTTGCCGGTTTTGACAACTATTCTAACCTTTCAGATGTTACATGAATTGTTAGTGTTATGCAAGCCATTTGACCTACTAAATGCAAAAAATGAATTTTTCTTGTAGCACAATTCCCATTCGATATTGCATTGAAAATTAAAATTGTCAGACAATTATTGAGAAATATACAATTTTAACTCCCATTAAATGTAATTATGATATTATTTATAATAATATTCAGAAAAAAGGTAGGGGATTTCATGAACGTTCAAATAAAAGGGAGTGAACAGATTTCAAAGCTGTTAAATGATTGGTATCAAGTTATGTTACAGCAACAAGTAGAAAAAGCAGCTAATTTAAAACAAGAAATTGAAGAGAAAATTGCTAGTATTAAAGAAGATGAAAATCTATTATTTTATTATTTATTACTTGATTTTAGATATAAACTTTTGACCGATAGATTGAGTATCACAAAAGATAGCTTTGATGAAATTGAGTCTTTTAACAGGCCAACAAATGAGATTACATCTTACTACTACCATTTTTTCAAAGCTGAACATGCCCTTATATTCGGGAATAATAATGAAGCAAGAGAACATTATGAAAAAGCTGAAACATTGTTAAAGTATATCCCTGATGAATTAGAAAAGGCTGAATTTAATCAAAAGTTCGCTGTATTTAATCATCATACTTCTAAGATGTTAGCGTCCATTCAATATACTAACAAAGCTAAAGAGGTATTTTCGAAACATGCTGGATATGAAATTAAAATGGCCGCATGCGAAAATACTTTAGGAACTGCATGTATATTTTTAAAACAGTTCGAGCAAGCTGAAGAGCATTTAAATCGTGCAGTCGATATTTTACAGAAATATAATGAAGAAAGATTAATTTTAGTAGTTAGGCATAATTTAGGCTTATTATATGCTACTCAAAATTTATCTACTTTAGCTATTCGTCATTTATCTGAAGTAACAGGGAAAATTCCTAATCATTTCAAAGCCAATTTTCTACAAGCTAGAGAACATTATAAACTAGGTGAAACAAGTATTGCACAAGAATTAATTGAAAGAGGTTTAAAAATTTGTTCTGAAACAGGAAACGAAGAATATATCTATCATTTCAACATTTTAAAAGCATTAAATGAGGGACTTTCAATTAATTTAGTGGAGGAAGTGGTAAAAGAAGGAATTTCTTATTTTGAGAAAGAAGGATTATGGGACTATGTTGAGGAATATGGAGAATTGTTAGCTGTTGAGTTTCGTAAGTTGAATAATCATGAAAAAGTCAGCGATTATTTTAATACATGTTACGAAGCTAAGCACAAACTATTAAGTAAAGGGGCGTTAAAATAATGAAAAAATTAGGTGCTATTACTGTTGGTTTATCTGTTGTTGGAGTTCTTTCTTTTGGCTTAAGTAATTCTTTTGAAACACAGCAAGCTACCCACGCAGACCATTTCATATCAAAACCTGATAATGGTTCCGTTCAAGTACAAGAAAGTCACGCTGATCTTCCTGCACCTGCTTACAATAAAGGTGACACACCAGTACAACAAGCATAACAATATAATAGTTAGAAAGAAAAGCCATACACCGCTATGGCTTTTTTATTTACACTAATTGTGAGTTCGTTACGATAATATCGCATTGTGTAGGATCCTAAGATTGCACATACCACACTCTTTAAGAAAGAGGCTCACCACGTCATCAAACGTTTCAGTTTCTTGCCGCACAATAGCTCATTCTCCGTCGCCTAAAACATTGCTACGTCTTTCCCCTTTCGACGAATAAGACCTAATTCGTACGATTAGACAGAATTACATTAATGCGTAATAGGTAACGTATGAGACGATAATTTACAAAGGAGAATACATAAAAAAGCGTCCCCACTATGTAGGAACGCTTGATATTACAATATATTCACGTTTAATAAGCAAAAAAAAAACGAGTTAATCTCGTCTTATCAGTACCGATGGTCGGGGTCGAACCGACACTCCTTACGGAACACGATTTTGAGTCGTGCGCGTCTGCCAATTCCGCCACATCGGCAAAATATGGAGGCGGCAACCGGATTTGAACCGGTGGTAAAGGTTTTGCAGACCTCTGCCTTACCACTTGGCTATGCCGCCATATTAAATTTGGAGCGGAAGACGGGATTCGAACCCGCGACCCCAACCTTGGCAAGGTTGTATTCTACCACTGAACTACTTCCGCAAAAATGGCTGGGCTAGCTGGATTCGAACCAGCGCATGACGGAGTCAAAGTCCGTTGCCTTACCGCTTGGCTATAGCCCACCGAATAATTAATACATTAATATGATGTATTTGTTATTTTATTACTTAAAATTATCAATCAAGACATTTAGTATATTATCACGATTCATTTATTTTGTAAAGTAATATTTTAAAAATGGGGCGACTGATGGGAATCGAACCCACGAGTGTCGGAGCCACAATCCGATGCGTTAACCACTTCGCCACAGCCGCCATGCTGTTTTGGCAGGGGCAGTAGGAATCGAACCCACGCCGGAGGTTTTGGAGACCTCTGTTCTACCGTTAAACTATGCCCCTATATAAAATGTAAATGGTGGAGGGGGGCAGATTCGAACTGCCGAACCCGAAGGAGCGGATTTACAGTCCGCCGCGTTTAGCCACTTCGCTACCCCTCCGAAACTTACATGGTGCCGGCTAGAGGACTTGAACCCCCAACCTACTGATTACAAGTCAGTTGCTCTACCAATTGAGCTAAGCCGGCGTTATTCATTTGAAAATGGTGGCTCGGGACGGAATCGAACCGCCGACACGAGGATTTTCAGTCCTCTGCTCTACCGACTGAGCTACCGAGCCTTAAAATGGCGGTCCCGACCGGGGTCGAACCGGCGATCTCCTGCGTGACAGGCAGGCATGTTAACCACTACACCACGGGACCATTGGTTGCGGGGACAGGATTTGAACCTGCGACCTTCGGGTTATGAGCCCGACGAGCTACCAGACTGCTCCACCCCGCGATGATACTATTCATTATTTTATATGGTGGAGGATGACGGGATCGAACCGCCGACCCCCTGCTTGTAAGGCAGGTGCTCTCCCAGCTGAGCTAATCCTCCA